>NZ_JAJCXD010000054.1:0-90601 GCF_021056305.1 Actinokineospora sp. PR83 | reverse complement strand
CGGGTTACCGGCCGGAGCACACGCTGGCCAGTTACGAGTTGGCGGCGCGGATGGGGGCCGACTTCATCGAGCCCGACCTGGTCTCCACCAAGGACGGCGTGCTGGTGGCCCGGCACGAGCCAGAGATCGGGGGGACGACCGACGTCGCGGCGCACCCGGAGTTCGCGGGGCGGCGGACGACGAAGGACCTGGACGGGGTTCAGGTGACCGGGTGGTTCACCGAGGACTTCACGCTGGCCGAGTTGAAGACGTTGCGGGCGACCGAGCGGATCCCGGACGTCCGGCAGGAGAACACGATCCACAACGGGCGCCACCAGGTGCCCACGCTCCAGGAGGTGATCGACCTCAAGAACCGGCTCTCGCGGGAGCTGGGGCGCGAGGTGGGGATCTACCCGGAGACCAAGCACCCGACCTACTTCCAGCGGCAGGGGCTGGCCCTGGAGCCCAAGCTGGTGCGGGTGCTCAACAGCAACGGGCTCAACCGGCGGAACGCGAAGGTGTTCGTGCAGTCCTTCGAGGTGGCGAACCTCAAGGCGCTGCACCGGGAGCTGCGGGTGCCGCTGGTCCAGCTCACCTCGGCCTCCGGCGCCCCCTACGACTTCGTGGCGGCCGGGGACAAGCGGACCTACGCCGACATCGTCAGCGCCCAGGGCCTCAAGGAGGTCTCGACCTACGCCGACGGGGTCGGGCCGGACAAGAACCAGGTGGTGGCGCGGGACGCGGCGGGCAACCTGGCGCAGCCGACGCGGTTGGTGGCCGACGCCCACGCGGTGGGGTTGAAGGTGCACCCGTACACGTTCCGGGCGGAGAACGCGTTCCTGCCGAAGAACCTGCGGTCGGACGCCGTCGCGGCCAACTACGGTGACCTGTTCGCGGAGCTGAGCGCTTTCTGGGAGGCCGGGGTCGACGGGGTGTTCAGTGACAACCCCGACATCGCGGTCGCCTCTCGGGCGGAGAACTTCCCGCGCGCGTAGACCACTCAGCCGCGAGAGGCCGTCACCGGAACCCGGTGGCGGCCTCTTTGTCCTCCGAGTCAGACGAGGCGGTTGTCCGGGTAGCACCAGCGCCAGGACTCGCCCGGTTCGCGGGAGCGCATGACGGGGTGGCCGGTGGCTCCGTGGTGGGCGGTGGCGTGCTTGTGCGGGCTGGAGTCGCAGCAGGCGACGTGGCCGCAGGTGAGGCACTGGCGCAGGTGGACCCAGTGGCGTTCGCCGAGGGCGGCGCAGTCGGGGCACTCGTCGGTCGCGTCGGCGGTCACCCCGGTGGGGAGGTCTTCGGTGTGTGCGCAACTCATCGGTGGTCCTCTCGGGCGACTATGGGTCATCCTCGCGCAGAGGGCGGGCGGGTGTTGGAGGCACGGGTGGAACTGCTGTTGCTGTTGGTCGGGTCGTGGGCCGTGACGGCGCTGGCCCGGCGCGTGGACTGGCCCGCCCCGCTGGTGCTGACCGCCGTGGGCATCGGGGTGTCGTTCATCCCGGGGGTGCCGGAGTTCGGGCTGGACCCGGACCTGGTGCTGCTGGTGGTGCTGGCCCCGCTGCTGTACTCGGCCGCCCTGGACAGCTCCTACCTCGACATCAAGGCCAACATCCGGCCGATCGGGTTGTTGGCGGTGGGGCTGGTGCTGGCCACGACCGCGGTGGTCGGGCTGGTGGCGTACTGGGTGGTGCCGGGGTTGGGCCTGGCGCCCGCGCTGGTGCTGGGGGCGGTGGTGGCGCCGCCGGACGCGGTGGCGGCGGTGGCGATCGGGCGCAGGCTGGGGTTGCCCCGGCGGGCGATGACGCTGCTGACCGGGGCGAGCCTGGGCAACGACGCGACGGCGCTGACCGCGTTCAAGGTGGCGGTGGCGGCCGCGGTGGGCGGGTCGGCGATCTCCTGGGGCGACGGGCTGGTGACGTTCCTGGTCGCGGCCGTGGGCGGGGTGGCGGTGGGGCTGGTGGTGGCCGTCGTCGTGCACGCGGTCCGGTTGCGGGTGGGTGACGGGGCGCTGGAGAGCGCGCTGGGGCTGTTGGTGCCGTTCGGGGCGTACCTGCTGGCCGAGGAGGTGCACTCGTCCGGGGTGCTGGCCGTGGTGGTGGCGGGCCTGTACCTGGGGCACAACGCGCCCGCGGCGGGCTTCTCGACCCGGTTGCAGGAGACGGCGGTGTGGAAGTCGCTGGACGTGCTGCTGGAGTCGCTGGTGTTCGCGCTGATCGGGTTGCAGGTGCGGACGGCCGTGGCGGACGCCGACCCGGGGTGGGACCTGCTGGGGGCGTCGGCGGTGGTGCTGCTGGCGGCGATCCTGGTGCGGTTCGCGTGGATGTTCCCCGCGGCGTACGTGCCGAGGTGGCTGTTCCGGCGGATCCGGGAGCGGGAGCCCGCGCCGGGGTGGCGGCAGGTGACGGTGCTCGGGTGGGCCGGGATGCGCGGGGTGGTGTCGCTGGCCGCCGCGGCGGCGATCCCGCTGGAGATGCCGGGGCACGACGTGGTGCTGCTGCTGACGTTCGTGGTGACCGTGGGGACGCTGCTCCTGCAGGGGATGACGCTGCCTGCGCTGATCCGGCGGCTGGGCGTGCGCGACGCCGGGGAGCAGGAGCGGGCGCTCGCCGAGGCGCAGGTGCAGAACAACGCGGCGCGGGCGGCGGTGTCGCGGCTGGAGGAGATCGTCGGGTCGAGCGCGGTGCCGGAGCACCTGGCGGCGCGGTTGCGGGCGCTCGCGGAGCACCGGGGGAACGCGGCGTGGGAGCGGTTGGGGCGGCAGGAGGAGGAGAGCCCGGCCGCGGCGTTCCGGCGGTTGCGGCGGGAGATGCTGTCGGCGGAGCGGGCGGAGTTCGTGGCGGCCAGGGACCGGCGGGAGATCGACGACGAGACGCTGCGGCGGGTGCAGCGGGAGTTGGACCTGGAGGAGGCCGCCCTGTCGCGCGAGTGACTACGACGCGGCGGCCCGCAGCGGTTCGTGGGTGCCGGTGGTGGTGTCCTCCAGGAGCCCGCGGCGGACCAGTTCGGGGCGGACGCCCTCGCCGAACCAGTAGGCCTCCTCCAGGTGCGGGTAGCCGCTGAGGACGAACTCCTCGACGCCGACGGCGTGGTACTGCTCGACGAGGCCGGCGACCTCGGCGACCTGGGCCGGGGGTTCGCCCCAGGTCAGGTAGACGCCGGCGTGCCGGGCGGCGACCGGGTCGGCCGCGGGAGAGGAACCGCCGAAGTAGATGGCCGGGGCCGGGTCGGGTGGGGCGAGGACGGTGGCCCCGGTGACCCGGAGGTGTTCGCCGGTGAAGGTGAACGGTTCGGGGGGACCAGGCGCCGCGCAGGACGGTGAGGAACTCGTCGGTGCGGGCGTGGTGATCCAGCGTCCTCGCAGAACGTCCCGGTCGAGGTGAGCACGTCCCGGAAGCCGAGGCGCTCGGCGGCGCGGGCGGCCTGGGCGAGGTAGTCGATGTCGGGTTCGCGGTGCGCGGAGTGCTCGGCCCGGTCGGCGTGCAGGCGCTCGACGATGCGCGGCGGGCAGGAACCAGTTGAGGGTGGCGCCCACGGCGCGCTGCGGGGTCGGGGAACTGCCGTGCTGCGAGGAGGCCACGACCACCCGCAGTCGCAAGTGGACTGAACGGGTGGTGGACTCGGTTCGAGTCTGCGGAGCGGTGCTCGGCGCGTCAACGGGTCCCGGCATCCGGGAACGCCTCGGCCCGCACCGGCGGGCGGTGCGGGCCGAGGGGGAGTGCGCGCAGTGCTAGACCATCTCGTGGCGGACGATCGTCTGGTCGCGGCCGGGGCCGACGCCGATCGCGGAGACGCGGGCGCCCGACAGCTCCTCGACCCGCTCCACGTACGCGCGGGCGTTCGCGGGCAGCTCCTCCCAGGTGCGGCAGGAGCTGATGTCCTCGAACCAGCCGGGCAGCTCCTCGTACACCGGCACCGCGTGGTGCACGTCGGTCTGGGTCATCGGCATGTCGTCGACCCGGGTGCCGTCGACCTCGTAGGCGACGCAGACCGGCACCTTCTCCAGGCCGGAGAGCACGTCCAGCTTGGTGAGGAAGTAGTCGGTGATGCCGTTGACCCGGCTGGCGTAGCGGGCGATGACCGCGTCGAACCAGCCGGTGCGGCGCAGGCGCTTGGTGGTGACGCCGATCTCGCCGCCGACCTTGCGCAGCCGCTCGCCCATGTCGTCGTCCAGCTCGGTCGGGAACGGCCCGGAGCCCACGCGGGTGGTGTAGGCCTTGAGGATGCCGATGACCGTGGTGATCCGGGTGGGTCCGATGCCCGAGCCCGCGCTGGCGCCGCCGGAGGTCGGGTTGGACGAGGTGACGAACGGGTAGGTGCCGTGGTCGACGTCGAGCAGGGTGCCCTGCGACCCCTCCAGCAGCACGACCTCGCCGCGCTCCAGCGCCTGGTTGAGCAGCAGGCGGGTGTCGGCGATGCGGTGCGCGAAGCCCTCCGCGGCGGCCAGCACCTCGTCCACCACGCGCTCGGGTTCCAGGGCCTTGCGGTTGTAGACCTTGACCAGCATCTGGTTCTTGATGTCGAGGGCGGCTTCGACCTTCTGCCGGAGGATCTTCTCGTCCAGCACGTCCTGCACCCGGACGCCGACGCGGGCCACCTTGTCCTGGTAGGCCGGGCCGATGCCGCGACCGGTGGTGCCGATCTTGGCCTTGCCGAGGTAGCGCTCGGTGACCTTATCGATCGCCACGTGGTAGGGCATGATCAGGTGCGCGTCCGCCGAGATCAGCAGGCGGGAGGTGTCGACGTCGCGGGCTTCCAGGCCTGCCAGCTCGGTGAGCAGCACCGAGGGGTCGACGACAACGCCGTTGCCGATCACGTTGGTCACCCCGGGGGTGAGGATGCCGGAGGGGATCAGGTGCAGCGCGAAGTCCTGACCGTCCGGCAGCACCACGGTGTGCCCGGCGTTGTTCCCGCCCTGGTAACGCACGACCCACTGGACCCGCTCGCCGAGCAGGTCGGTCGCCTTGCCTTTGCCCTCGTCGCCCCACTGGGCGCCGATCAGCACGATAGCCGGCATGTGAAACTCCAGGTGTTGGCAGTTGGAGAGACTGTGACACCCGTTCCCGCGCTGCCTCGGTGCGAATGCCGGTAACTGAGACTAGACCAGGAGACAACCGTGAGCGCACTCGTGCTGGCCTGCGGAAACGCGACGACCACGGCGCGCCCGGACGCGCTCACCGTGCGTCACGGGCTTGACCTGGTCGAACTGCCCGAACGACCCGGCCGGGGGGCGCTCGACCCGGTGCTGAAGTCGTTCGCCGGGGACCGGCTGGTGGTGCACGGCACCGACGCCGACCTGGCCGCCGTGGTGCTGCGGCTGATGCGGACCGACCGGCTCGGCGCGGTCGCCGTCGGCTACCTGCCGATCGACCCGGACGGGTCGCGGGTGGTGCCGCTGTGGGGTCTGCCACGTGCCCAGGAGCGGCTGGCCGCGGTCGCCGTCTCGGGGGAGGTCGACCCGTTCCCGCTGATCCGCGACGACGCGGGTGGGGTCCTGGTCGGCGGCGGGGTGGTCGACCAGCCGCAGGGCGTGGCCTACTGCGACGACGAGACGGCGCTGCGCGGCCGGGCGAAGCGGATCGAGGTCGCCCCCGACCCGGACGGCGGCCCGGGCCTGGTGGCCAGGGTCACCCGGGGCGGCCTGTTCACCAGGAAGGTGAGCACCCACCACGGCCGGGCGTTCCAGATCGGCTGCCTGCGCACCCGCTTCGAGCGCGACGGCGTGCCCACGGACGCGGCCAAGTGGACCTGGTACCGGCACACCGAGGACCTGCGCGTGGCCCGCGGCCTCCTCTGAGCCCGCTCACGTCCGGTCGGCGGTGAGGTCCTGGGTGCCGAGGACGCCCAGCAGTTCCAGCTTGTCGGCGGTGTCGGTGCCCGCGGTGGGGGTGAACCACAGCAGCCGCTGGCGGCCGTCCTCGCTGAACAGGTTGAGGCAGTCGACCTCCAGCAGGCCGAGCACGGGGTGGACGAGCCGTTTGCGGTCGTTGCGGCGGAAGGCGACGTCGTGCTCGGCCCACACCTCGGCGAACTCCGCGGACTCGGCCAGCAGCGCGTCGACCATGGCGGCGGCCTCGGTGTCGGCGGTGTCGCGGCGGGCCGCTGCCGCCCGGAGGTCGGCGGCCAGGACGCGGCCCTGGGCGTCGTGGTCCTCGCGCGGGTAGAGGTCGCGGGCGGCCGGGTCGGTGAACCACCGGTAGACGAGGCTGGCGCCCATGCCGCGCAGGCCCGACTGGTCGCCGGTCAGCGCCACCGCGAGCGGGTTCTGCACGAGGGTGACGTGCAGGTCGGTGATGACCTGCGCGGGGGTGCCGTCGAGCCGGTCCAGCAGGTTGAGCATCCCCGGGTGGACGTGCGAGGCGGCGCCGCCCTGGACGGGGACCGGGCGGTTCGCCAGGTGGTAGAGGTGGTCGCGCTCGTCGCCGGAGAGGCGCAGGGCGCGGCTGAGCGCGGCCAGCATCTGCTCGGAGGGCTGGGCGCCCGCGCCCCGTTCCAGTTCGGTGTAGTACTCCACCGACGCGCCGGTAAGCTGCGCGACCTCGTCGCGGCGCAGGCCGGGGACGCGGCGGCGCGGGCCGTGGGGGAGGCCGACGTCGGTCGGGCGGATCCGGTCGCGCCGCGATCGCAGGAACGCACCCAGTTCGGCGTACTTCGGGCTGTTCACGGGGACCAGTGTGCCCGCGGGCGCGGCCCGGACCCAGGGGTTGCCGTCCCCACCATGGGCAGCCTCTGCCAGGCCGGGTCGGGAGCGCGCATCGTGGAACCCATGAACACCACAGACAGGGTTGCGATCGTGACCGGCGGTTCCCGGGGCATCGGGCGCGCGGTCGCCCTCGAACTCGCGGGCCGGGGCCTGCCCGTCGTCGTCGCCTTCGCCGGGAACCGGGCTGCTGCCGAGGCCACCGCGGGCGACATCACCGGGGCGGGTGGCCGAGCGCTCGCCGTCCAGGCCGACGTCGCCGACCCCGACGCGGTCGCCGAGGTCTTCGACACCGCCGAGCGCGAGTTCGGGGGTGTGGACGTGGTCGTCAACGCGGCCGGGCGGATGGTGCTCTCCCCGATCGCCGACCTCGACCTCGACGCGTTCGACGACCTGCACCGCACCAACGTCCGGGGCACCTTCGTGGTCGCCAAGCAGGCCGCCCGCCGCGTCCGCGCGGGCGGTTCGCTGGTGACCTTCTCCACCTCCGTGCTGGGGTTGCAGTTCCCCACCTACGGGGCTTATGCCGCAAGCAAGGCGGCCGTGGAGGCGCTGACGCTGATCCTGGCCCGGGAGCTGCGCGGCCGGGACGTGACGGTGAACGCCGTGGCACCGGGGCCGACGGCGACCGAGCTGTTCCTCGACGGCAAGGACGAGGAGACCGTGGCCGGGCTCGCGCGGCAGGCGCCGCTGGAGCGGCTGGGCACCCCCGAGGACATCGCCGCGGTCGTCGCCTTCCTCAGCTCACCCGAGGGCCACTGGATCAACGGGCAGGTCGTGCGCGCCAACGGCGGGATCGTCTGACGGCCCGAGGCGTTCCGCGAGTGCACTGTCGTTGACCGTTCGCGCACCACCGCTGCCACCGGTGGGGAATTTGCGAGGTACTGGCCACCCAAGCGTGTTGCAGCGAAGGAGGCGCAGTGAAGCGGATGACGTGGGCGCTCGGCCTGGTGGCCGCCGCCGCGATCGGGGTGGCGGTGGCACCCGAGGGTGTGGCCGCGACCGCCGACACCATCTCCACCGACCGGTCGACGGTGCGGGAGTACCCGGGGCGACTGGTGCTGGCCAACGCGGTCAAGGGCGACAAGGCGGAGGTGACGGCCTACTGCGGCGGCTGGGTGCGGATCCGGGTCACCACCGCGCACGCCATGGCGACCCCGGTCGGCTGGGTGCTGCGCTCGAACCTGACCAGGGCCTCGCAGTCCGGTGGGCTGGCCGGGGTGCCGGAGCGGTGCGGCACCGACGCGGACCGCTGGCGGGACTGGGTGGGGGCGATCAACGCGCCGTTCCACTCGCTGCGGAAGGTGACCGAGGGCGGCACCACCGGGTGGCGGCGGATCACCTTCGGCACCCGGGTGACGCTCACCGCGGGCGAGCAGTGCACCCCGTCGCTGAACTACACCCGGCGCGACAACGCCGACGACGTGGTGGACCCCACCCAGCGGGTCGACTTGGACCTGACCAAGGTGTCGTACCGGTACGTGACGCAGGACGGTTCGGTCGCCCTGGTCAGCGCCCCCCGGGCGGGCGGCAGCACCTACGGCGTGTGGTCGTTCGTGCCGTCGTCCTGCGTGCAGCCGAAGGACCGCCCGACGGTCTACTTCGACGAGCCGGTGGTGCAGCTACGGGACATCAGCGGGCTCAGCACCGGCACCTCGTACTCCGACGCGACCATCCGGAGCCGGGGCTGCACGGCCGGGCTGATCAGCCCGTCGCGGCCGCGGTTCGGCTTCTGGCCGGACCCGGAGCCCGCCAACCGGCCCGCCTGCCCGGTGTGACCAGTTGCCAGTTGAACCCAGCGGTAACCCGGAGCTTCTACATTCGGTCGTTGGAGTGTCACTCAGAGGTATGACGCACTCCACCTGACCCCGACAGGGTCAGTCCCGTCCCTGTCGACCCTCCACCCCTGCCACCGGAGGAAGAATGTCGAAGCTCCGGGCGCTGTTCGGCGCCCTGCTGTTGTCCACCGGCCTCCTCGTCGGCTTCGCGGGCACCGCCGCCGCGACGCCGCCGGGCATCCCGAGCGAGGCCACCGCGCGCTCGCAGCTCAGCGCCCTCACCGTCGCGGCGGCGGGCTCGATGACCGGGTACTCGCGGGACAAGTTCCCGCACTGGATCACCATCTCCGGGGCGTGCGACACCCGCGAGACGGTGCTCAAGCGCGACGGCACGAGCGTGGTCACCGACTCGTCCTGCTCGGCGACCTCCGGCCGCTGGTACAGCCCGTACGACGGCGCGACCTGGACGCTGGCGTCGGACGTCGACATCGACCACATGGTCCCGCTGGCCAACGCGTGGCGCTCGGGCGCGGCGTCGTGGACCACCGCCAAGCGCCAGCAGCTCGCCAACGACCTGAGCGCGCCGCAACTGCTCGCGGTCACCGACAACGTCAACCAGTCCAAGGGCGACCAGGGCCCGGAGAGCTGGAAGCCGTCGCTGGCCTCGTACTGGTGCACCTACGCCAAGGCGTGGACGACGGTGAAGTACAAGTACGGCCTGAAGGTCACCTCGGGCGAGAAGTCGGCGCTGCTGACCATGCTCGACCGCTGCTGACCGAGGTGGAGGGGCCCGCGCCGCGGGCCCCTTCGCCCGTTCGGCCCGCGACCAAAGTTCCGACTCTCCCCGTATTCACCATCCGTCGACCGTGTGTCACCCGAAAGCATTGCCAGGGTCAGCCGCCTCCGTCAGGGTCGTGATTGATCCACACACCGGACCGAGAGGAAGTGGCATGTTTTCGTCGGGGAAACTGCGCACTGCCGGAATCACCCTGCTGCTGGCCGCCGGGGCACTGGTCGGCACCGCGGGCACAGCGAGCGCCACACCACCGGGAATCCCGAGCGCGTCCGCCGCCGCCACCCAGCTCGCCGCGCTGACCGTCGCCGCCGACGGACCGATGGACGGCTACTCGCGGGACGAGTTCCCGCACTGGCACACCGTCGACGGCTCCTGCGACACGCGCGAGGAGGTCCTCAAGCGCGACGGCGACGGCGTGGAGGTCGGCACCGACTGCGCGGCCGACACCGGGAGCTGGACCAGCCCGTACGACGGGGAGACCTGGACGGCCACCTCCGACGTCGACATCGACCACATGGTCCCGCTGGCCGCCGCCTGGCGCTCCGGCGCGGCGTCCTGGACCACCGCCGAACGCGAGGCGTTCGCCAACGACCTCGACGGCCCGCAGCTATGGGCGGTGACCGACAACGTCAACCAGTCCAAGGGCGACCAGACCCCGGACACCTGGAAGCCGCCGCTGGAATCGGCGTGGTGCGAGTACGCGCGCGCCTTCATCCAGGTGAAATCCACCTACGACTTGACGGTCAACACCACGGAGAAGGCGGCGCTGTCGGACATGCTGGGCACATGCTGAACGAGTACACCTCCCCACTGAGCGCGGGGCCCGGCCTGATGACCGAGGAAGCGGGCGTCGTCACCGGCGACCTGGAACTGCGCACGGTGAGCACCACCGACGGCGTGGTCACCGCCAAGGTCCGCTACGCGGGCGCCGACGAGTGGTACCGCCTCCGCGGCGGCCAGTGCAAGCTCACCGACCCGGCCGACCACGCGGCGGTGCACTCGCTGCTGGCAGGCGTGCTGAACCGCCCCGCTGGCTGATCCCCCGCAAGCGGACCGCCCACGCACCGACCCCGAGCCACACCGGCTCCCGCCTTCCGGAGCCCATGCGGCCCCGCGCCCTTGGAGCCGCACCACACTTCTCGGGTCTTGGAACGGCTGACCCCGCGCCTCGAAGCCTGCCCTGAGCCGTGGAGCGGCTGACCCCCGTGTGGAGCACCACCCCGGCCACGTCCCCGTTCCAGGACGCGGCCGGGGTGTGCCCACGTTGTTCGCAGGCGCGACCGACACGCGCCCGCGACGTGCCCGGAGACACGATCGAGGCGCAGCCGCGACTGCCCGCCGCCGCACCACCCCAAGATCGACTTCCGCGCGCGCGACACCATCCACAACCCCCACCCTCCCGAGGGGATTCGCGGCCCTTGAGGCCATTCTACCTGCGGGGATGCGGGTTTGGGGCGGTGTGGATCTTGCCTGTGGACAACTCGTGTCGCTGGGTCGGGTGAAGTCGGGGGGCGAGGGGTCAGGCCAGGCCGAGGGCGGCGGGGGCCTGGGGGTCGGAGTCGGCGAGGAAGGTGGCGCAGCGGTTGTGCTCCTCGGTCTCGCCGATGGCCTGGGCGGCCTTGGCGAGGGCGGCGAGGGCGCGGAGGAAGCCCTGGTTGGGGCGGTGCGACCACGGGATGGGGCCGTGGCCCTTCCAGCCCGCGCGGCGGAGCTGGTCGAGGCCGCGGTGGTAGCCGGTGCGGGCGTAGGCGTAGGCCGTGACGGGCTGGCCGTCGGCGAGGGACTTCTCGGCCAGGGCGGCCCAGGCCTCGCTGAAGTCGGGGGTGCCGGTGACGACCTCGACCGGGTCCTGGCCCGCTTCGAGGGCGGCCTGCTGCTCGGGCCGGTCGGGCAGGAATGTGGGGTCGGGTCCGCCAAGCAGGTTCATGGGGCCATCATGCCGCGCGGGGGCCGGGCGGCAGCGGGGCGGGCGGGTTCAGGGCGCGACGGGTGGGGTGGCCTGCTGGGCGAGGAGGTCTTGGGCCAGGTCGATGAAGCGGGCGAGGGTGGGGGCGTCGAAGGCCAAGGCGAAGTGCTGGTCGTCGGATTCGAAGACGAAGTCGTAGGCGTCGCCGTGGCCGGGGATGGCCCGGAGGTCGACGGCGGCGGTGCAGATGACGCCGGTGCTGATGCTGATGTGCGAGTTGGTGCGCATGACTGGAGATTACGTTTGAGACGCAGGAGGCACGCTGCTCACGTGGGTGAATCATGAGACTCAAAGGGTGACGTTTGTCAGTACGCTCGGTGAGACGCGGGATGGGCGGGCAGGCTCGGGGTGTGAACAGCACTGATCCGGGACCGGTGGTCCAGCGGTTGATCTTCGGGGCGCGAGCGAGGGAGCTACGAGAACGCGCCGGGGTGGAGTTGGAGGCGGCGAACGCCGCACTGGGGTGGTACCGGGGGAAGTTGTCGAAGGTGGAGACGGGGCAGTTGGCGACCAAGCCCCGGGAGTGCGACGAGATGTTGCGGATCTACGGGGTGAGTGGGCACGAGGCGGAGCAGTTGCGGTCGCTCGCCGCTGATGGGCGGCGGTCAGCCGCACCGGAACGGGTCACCGATTTCGGGCGGCAGTACGTGGCCTTGGAGCGTGATTCCACCGAGATCCGCATGGTTTACAACGAGATCCCCGGCATCTT
Organism: Actinokineospora sp. PR83; assembly: GCF_021056305.1. Classification (NCBI taxonomy): domain Bacteria; kingdom Bacillati; phylum Actinomycetota; class Actinomycetes; order Pseudonocardiales; family Pseudonocardiaceae; genus Actinokineospora; species Actinokineospora sp. PR83. The sequence continues at coordinate 78,679 of NZ_JAJCXD010000054.1, read as the reverse complement.
CCACACCGTGGAGTACGCCAGCGCCCAACTGATGCGATCGCCGGTGATTCCCGGCGCGCAGGTGGCGGGGATGGCGCACGCGAGGCGGGAGCGGGGTGAGCGGCTGCGCTGCGCCAAGGCGGAGGTCTTGGCGGTGCTCGGCATGGAGGCCCTGTACCGCGAGGCAGGTGGGCGGGAAGTTCTCGCGAACCAGTTGCAGCGCCTCGTCGAGCTGGGTGAGCTGCCGAACGTCTCGATCCGAGTTGTGCCGTGGTCCGCGGGGGCGGTGGCGGGGCTGTGCAACCCGTTCACGCTCTTGTGGATCGAACCCGCCAATGCCCGGATCGCCTACACCGAGACGCTGACCGGAGCCGATTACCTCAAGACCACCGATAGCTACAGCTTGGCCTTCGAGCAGGCCGGCGATCTGGCGTTGGGTGAACAAGCCAGTCAGGATGAGCTGAAACGGCGGATCACCGAGCTCGAGTAAGGAAGTCCCCACCATGTCGATCTCCCCGAGTGCCCCGGATGGGCTGACCTGGCGCAAGTCGAGCCGGAGCGGGGGTGGCGCGCAGTGTGTTGAGTTGGCGAATCTCCCGGTGGGAGCGGCTGTTCGGGATAGCAAGAGCCCGGACAGCGGTCACCTGGTGTTGGCGCCCGCCGCATTCGACCAGTTCCGGGGCTGGGCCAAGCAGCGTTGAACACAGCGACGGCGGCGGGGCACCTGTGCAGGTGCCCCGCCGCCGTCGCTGTCTCAACCCGTGATGCGCGACCCTCGAATGCTCAGCCCGCGATCATGCGGCCCGCGGACTTGAGGTGCTCGCAGGCCTGGGTGATGCGGGTGGCCATGGCCTGCTCCGCCGCCTTGAGGTAGCTGCGGGGGTCGTAGGCCTTCTTGTTGCCGACCTCGCCGTCGACCTTCAGCACGCCGTCGTAGTTGCCGAACATGTGCGCGGCGATGGGGCGGGTGAAGGCGTACTGGGTGTCGGTGTCGATGTTCATCTTGATGACGCCGTAGGACACCGCCTCCTGGATCTCCTCCAGCAGCGAGCCGGAGCCGCCGTGGAAGACCAGGTCGAAGGGCTTGGAGCCCGGGTCGAGGCCCAGCTTCTGGGTGACTACCTCCTGGCCCTGCTTGAGGATCTCCGGGCGCAGCTTGACGTTGCCCGGCTTGTAGACGCCGTGGACGTTGCCGAAGGTGGCTGCCAGCAGGTAGCGGCCCTTCTCGCCCACGCCGAGGGCGTCGACCGTCTTGAGGTAGTCCTCACCGGTCGTGTAGAGCTTGTCGTTGATCTCGTTGGCGACGCCGTCCTCCTCGCCGCCGACCACGCCGACCTCGATCTCCAGGATGATGCGGGCCTTGGCCGCCTTCTCCAGGAGTTCGGCGGCGATTTCCAGGTTCTCCTCCAGCGGCACGGCCGAGCCGTCCCACATGTGCGACTGGAACAGCGGGTTCTTGCCCGCGTCCACGCGCTCCTGGCTGATGGCGATGAGCGGGCGGACGTAGCCGTCGAGCTTGTCCTTGGGGCAGTGGTCGGTGTGCAGGGCGACGTTGACCGGGTACTTCGCCGCCACGACGTGGGCGAACTCGGCGAGGCCGACCGCGCCGGTGACCATGTCCTTGACCTTGGTGCCGGAGGCGAACTCCGCTCCGCCGGTGGAGACCTGGATGATGCCGTCGCTCTCGGCTTCGGCGAAGCCGCGCAGCGCCGCGTTGAGCGTCTCCGATGACGTCACGTTGATGGCTGGGTAAGCGAACTCGCTCGCCTTCGCCCGGTCCAGCATCTCCGCGTAGACCTCGGGTGTGGCGATGGGCATCGGTGGTCCTCCTCGGGGTGGGCCTTTCGCTGGATAGTACGAGCAGCGCGCACCGGTCCGCTCCGTCAGACTGGCCACATGACCACCGCGACCTGGAATGGCGAGACGATCGCCGAGAGCGACGACACAAAGGTCGTCGAGGGGAACCACTACTTCCCGCCGGAGTCCGTGCGCCAGGAGTTCCTGAGCGCGTCCCCGACCACGAGCGTGTGCCCGTGGAAGGGGACGGCCAGCTACTACTCCGTGACCGTCGACGGCGAGGAGAACACCGACGCGGCCTGGTACTACCCGGCGCCGAAGGACGCGGCGGCGGAGATCAAGGACCACGTGGCCTTCTGGCGCGGGGTCGAGATCACCCCGTGAGCGCCGCCGCCAGGCTGTGGTAGGCGGCGAAGTCGAGCCCGCCGTCGGCGGTGACCACCTGGATCGCCACGTGGTCGGCACCGGCGGCGTGGTGCTCGGCGACCCGCTTGCGGATGGCGTCCTCGTCGCCCCAGGCGACGAGGGCGTCGACGAGCCGGTCGCTGCCCTTGACGTCGTCCTCGCTGAACCCGAGGCGGCGCCAGTTGTTGACGTAGTTCGGCAGCTCCAGGTACATGGCCAGGGCGCCGCGGGCCAGCTCGCGGGCCTTGGCCGGGTCGGTCTCCAGGACCACGTGCTGCTCGGGGGCCAGCAGCGGGCCTTCGCCGAGGAGTTCCCTGGCGCCCGCGGTGTGCTCGGGGGTGACCAGGTACGGCAGGGCGCCGCGGGTGCGGGCCCCGGCCAGCTTGACCGTGCGCGGGCCCAGGGCGGCCAGGGCGACGGAGTCCATCGGCACGGCGAGCTGGTCGAGGTAGTCCACCAGCTTGCTGTAGGGCTTCTCGTAGGTCTTGTCGGTGGTGCTCTCCACCACGGCCGCGTGGCTGGTACCCAGGCCGAGGACGAACCGGTCGGGGAACCGGGTGGAGATGCGGTCGAACGCGGTGGCGATGCCCGCGGGCCCGTCGGTCCAGACGCTGACGATGCTGGTGCCGACGGCGAGCGCGGCGGTGCCGCCGAGCAGCGCGTCGACGACGGCGAGGTCACCGCCGGGCGAGCCGCCCAGCCACAGCGCGGTGAAGCCCAGCTCCTCCAGCTCGGCCGCGTGCTCGGCGCCGTCGGTCCACAGGTGGGCCATGCTCCAGACGCCCACCCGGCCAAGTTCGGCAGTCATGTGCCCTCCGATCGGTGTGGAAGGTGGTGAATCCTAGCGCGGGTAGCTTCGAGCCATGACGAACATCGGTTCCACGGACCTGGACGTGTTCCCGTTGAACCTCGGGGGCAACGTCTTCGGCTGGACCGCTGACCAGGCGAACTCCGAAGCCGTCCTCGACGCTTACACCGAATCGGGTGGCAATTTCATCGACACCGCCGACGTCTACTCGCAGTGGGCGCCCGGGCACGTCGGCGGCGAGTCGGAGACGGTCATCGGCAAGTGGATGGCTGCCCGCGGCAACCGCGACCGGCTGGTGATCGCCACGAAGGTCGGCGCCATGGAGGGCTTCACGGGCCTGTCCGCGGTGAACGTCGAGCGGGCGGCGGAGCAGTCGCTCAAGCGGCTCGGCACCGACCACATCGACCTGTACTACGCGCACCGCGACGACACCTCGGTGCCGCTGGAGGAGACGCTGGCGGCGTTCGACTCCCTGGTGCGCAAGGGAAAGGTGCGCTACCTGGGTGCGTCGAACCTGAGCGCGGAGCGGCTGGCGGAGTCGTTGGCGGTGTCCGACCGGGAGGGTTTGGCGCGGTACGTGGCCCTGCAACCCAACTACAGCCTGGTGGCCAGGGCCGAGTACGAGCCCGAGTACGCGGAGCTGGTGGCGCGGGAGGGGTTGGCCGTGCTGCCGTACTGGTCGCTGGCGAGCGGGTTCCTCACCGGCAAGTACCGCGACGGCGCCACTGTGGACAGCGCGCGGGCGGGCAGGGCGTCCCGGCACCTCGACGACCGGGGGCGGCGGGTGCTGGCGGCGCTGGACGCGGTGGCGGCGGCGCACTCGGTGCCCGTGGCGGCGGTGGCGCTGGCGTGGTTGGCGGCGCAGCCCGGGGTGGTGGCGCCGATCGCCAGCGCGCGGACGGTCGAGCAGCTCGCGGACCTGCTGCCGATGGCGACGCTGGAGCTGGGCGAGGACGAACTGGCGGCGTTGACGGCGGCGTCGGGGTGAGCGCCCGGGAGCGCGGTCGCGAGGTCATGCGCGCGGCGCGGCGGGACGCGGACCGGTACTCGGGGACGCTGCTGGGCAGGCGGGTGCGGCGGCGGTTGCGGTGGTTCGGCCGGGAGGTGGGTTCGGGGCTCCTGGAACTGGTGCTCACCGCCGGGCTCTACGCCGCCGCCGTGTGCCTGGTGCTGTTCGTCGCGTTCCTGTTCTCCTGACCCCTCAAGTCCAAGCGGGCCAGGCCGCCGGGCGGGGTCTGTGACCCGCGACGGCGGCCAGGGCCAGGGCGGCGGGTGCGGTGATGTGCGGCGGGTGCCCGAGCGCGGCCATGGTCACGACGAAGGCCAGCAGGGTGAACAGGGTGGCGAACTGGCGCGCGGGCACCGCGCCGCACGAGGTGCGGGGGTGGACGGGGAGCAGGGCGGGGCGGAAGGTCATCGGATCCTCTTTCACCAGATGCACGGTCGAATGCACGTGCATTTCACTCAACGTACGACGTCCGCTGCGCTGCGCCAACCACCCGGGGCGAAGTTCACCTGACTCAGCTAGACGTGCTCACACGGCGAAAAACAGCGGAGAGTAGCTGAATACAAACACAGAATTACCTGTTACTCGCGGTAGCTTACTCCGGGTAAGTCGCGGTAGCGTGGCCCGCAACCCACTCGTTCGAGGAGGAACCATGGGCGCGACGAATCTGCTGGCACGGCCGCGCAGCGTCAAGGGCAAGGTCATCCTGATCACCGGTGCCGCGCGCGGTTTCGGCGCCGGGCTGGCGAAGCGGTTCGCCGCGCGGGGCGCCAAGGTGGCCCTGGTGGGCCTCGAACCGGTGGAGATGAAGAAGGTCGCGGCCGAGTGCGGGCCGGACGCGGCGGTGTTCGAGGCCGACGTGACCGACTGGGAGGCTATGGAGGCCGCGGTGGCCGGGGTGGTCGAGCGGTTCGGCGCCATCGACGTCGTCATCGCCAACGCCGGGATCGCCGCCGCCGGGTTCGTCCGGTCGATCGACCCGAAGGCGTTCGAGCGGACCATCGAGGTCGACCTGCTCGGCGTGTGGCGCACGGTGCGGGTGTCGCTGCCGCACGTCATCGCCGCCAAGGGCTACATCCTCGTCGTCTCCTCGCTGGCGGCGATCACGCACGCGCCCGCCATGGCCGCCTACGCCGCGTCGAAGGCCGGGGTGGAGGCGTTCGCCAACAGCCTGCGCTCGGAGATGAAGCACCTCGGCGTCCGCGTGGGCGTCGCGCACCCGTCGTGGATCGCCACCGACCTGGTCAACGGCGCCGACGAGCACCCGGTGTTCGGGCCGCTGCGCAGGTCCATGCCCGGCCCGATCGGCAAGGCGTACCCGGTGCCGCTGGCGCTCGACGCGCTGGAGAAGGGCGTGCTGCGGCGCGACCGGACCATCCACGTGCCCGGGTGGGTCGGGCTGCTCAAGCTGGTCCGCTCGTCCATCCCGCTGATCATCGAGCACGGCGCGCGGCTGACCGGCAACGTCGTGGCGAAGGCGGACGCGGCGGCGCTGGCCGACATCGCCGAGCGCGGCGCGGACGTGTCGTCGCGGCCGGTGGGCGCGGGCGGCGCGGCAGCGATGGCCAGCAAGAAGTCGTAGCCGAGCAAGATGGGGTGACCGCCATCCCAGTGCCCCAGGAGGAACCGATGTCGCGACGCGAGCAGATCGTCATGACCACCGAGGAGGTCGGCGCGTTCCTGCTCGCCGAGCGCGTCGCCACCGTGGCCAGCGTCGGTCCCAACGGGCGCCCGCACCTGGCACCGCTGTGGTACGTGCCGGAGGGCACCACCCTGCGGACGTGGACCTACGGCAGCTCGCAGAAGGTGGCGAACCTCCGGCGGCTGCCGCAGGCCACGGTGCTGGTCGAGGCCGGGGACTCCTACGAGGAGCTGCGCGGCGTCAGCATGGAGTGCGACGTCGAGGTGGTGGAGGACGGCGAGCGGGTCGCGGCCATCGGGTCGGAGCTGACCCACCGCTACACCGGCAGCGAGGAGGTCGCGGTGGCCGCGTCGCAGTTCGTGCGGGTGCAGGCGGCCAAGCGGGTGGGCCTGGTGTTCACGCCGACGAAGGTCGTGTCCTGGGACCACCGCAAGCTCGGCGGCGGCTACTGACTCGCCTGCTCGGCCAGCTTGCCCAGCACCGGCTTCCACTCGCGGACCGACTGGGCGGCCACCACGCCGTCGCGCCGGTACGGGTCCTCGGCGAGCAGCGCGTCCAGCTCCGCGCGGTCGGCGACCGAGGCGATGAACATGCCGCCGAGGTCGTCGGCCCACGGGCCCGCGGCCACCACGGTGCCGGTGCCCACCAGGCCCGACAGGTACTCGCGGTGCGCGGGCCTGCTGGCGAGGAGCCGCTCGCGGTCGGTGGTGTAGGTCGTGTCGACGATGAACCAGGTCATGGCGGCAATGATCGCACCGCCGAACACACCGGATGGCCCTGTGTTCACCCAGCGGGACCGGTAGGGTTCCCTCGTGGCAGGGGATGGCGGACACCGGGGTGAATACCCCCCAAGGCGCGGTGAGCTCGGCTCCGGCGCGCCGGAGGGTCGTGCGGAGCGCAGCGTGGAGCAGACGCTGACCCGGCTGCGCGCCATCGACACCAGGAGCGCGCCGCCGCCGCAGCCGGAGGCGCCGCTGACCCTGGAGGACCTCTACCGCACGCACCGGATGCGGTTGATCCGGTTGGCGCTGCTGCTCGTCGACGAGCCCGCGACCGCCGAGGACGTGGTGCAGGAGGCGTTCACCGGCCTGTACCGCAACTGGGGCAACCTGCGCGACGCGGCAGCGGCGGTCGGTTACCTGCGCACGGCGGTGGTCAACGGTTCGCGCAGCGTGCTGCGCAGGCGCAAGACCGCCCGCGAGTACACCCCGCCGCACGCGGTGAACGCCCGGTCCGCGGAGAGCCTGGCGATGCTCACCGCCGAGCACCAGGGCGTGGTGAAGGCGCTGTCGCAGTTGCCGCCGCGGCAGCGCGAGGTGCTGGTGCTGCGCTACTACGGCAACCTGACCGAGGCGGAGATCGCCGAGGCCGCGGGCATCTCGAAGGGCACCGTGAAGTCGACGGCCAGCCGGGCCCTGGAAGCGTTGCAGAAGATCATGAACCAGCCCTGAGCCGTACTGCCCCCGGGGTAGATTTGGTCCAGACCATTGCGGTCCAGACCAATACACTGCCACTGTGCACCTCGGTGCCTGGACGTCTCGGAGGGGCGACGATGGCGGGACAACTCATCACGGGTGGCAGGCTGGTCACCCCGGACGGCGTGCTCGACGACGGCTGGCTGCTGGTCGAGGACGGGCACATCGCCGCGCTGGGCACCGGCGGCCCGCCGCGCGCCGACGACGCGGTGGACGCGGGCGGTGCCTGGGTCGTCCCCGGCTTCGTCGACATCCACTGCCACGGCGGCGGCGGGGCGGCCTTCACCAGCGCGGACCCCGCCGACCTGCGGCTCGCCGCCGACACCCACGCCAGGCACGGCACCACCACCCTGCTGGCCAGCCTGGTCTCGCGGCCCGTGCCGGAACTCGCCGACCAGATCGCCGCCCTGCGCGAACTCGTCGAGGACGACGTCGTCGCGGGCATCCACCTGGAGGGCCCGTTCCTGTCCGCGGCCCGCTGCGGCGCCCACGACCCGGCTGTCCTGCGACCCCCGGCGCCGGAGGCGGTGGACGCGCTGCTGGCCGCGGGGCGCGGGGCCGTCCGCATGGTGACCCTGGCGCCGGAACTCGCGGGCTCGGTCGAGGCGGTCCGCAGGCTGGTCGACGGCGGCGCGATCGCCGCCCTGGGCCACACCGACGCGGTCGAGGCCCAGGTGCTCCCCGCCGTCGATGCCGGGGCCACGGTCGCCACCCACCTGTTCAACGGGATGCGCCCCCTGCACCACCGGGAGGCGGGCCCCATCGGCGCCCTGCTCGACGACGACCGGGTCAGCGTCGAGCTCATCTGCGACCTGGTCCACCTCAGCCCGACCGTGGTCCGCCTGGCGGCCCGGCACGCCGGACCCGAGCGGACCGTCCTGGTGACCGACGCGATCGCCGCCGCCGGGGCGGGAGACGGGGACTACGAGATCGGCGGCCTGGCGGTCCGGGTGCGCGACGGGGTGCCGACGCTGGCCGAGAGCGGTGCCCTGGCGGGCAGCAGCCTGACGATGGACGCGGCCTTCCGCAACCTGGTGCGCGGCTGCGGGCTGGACGTCCCCGAGGCCGTGGCCGCGACCGCCACCCGCCCCGCCGCCCTGCTGGGCCTGGCCGACACCACCGGGAAGCTGGCCAAGGGCCTGGCGGCCGACCTGGTCCTGCTGGACCGCGACCTCGCCCTGACCCGGGTCTGCCGCCGCGGCACCTGGCTCTGACCGGCCCGGGGGCGGGTGGGTCAGTAGGGTCGGGGCCATGACCGAGGCGGATCCGGAACGGCTGCTCACCGAGGCGCTGCGGGCGCAGGCCGCGCAGGCGCCGGTGTCGGAACCGACCGGTCCGGTGGGCGGGTTCGGCCTGCTCTCCGGCAGCGACCTGCCGCTGGCGGCCACGCAGGCCGAGGTGACCGCCCGGATGCCCGAGGCCGAACAGCCGCGGGCGTGGTGGGTGCTCGGGCTCGCGGTCATGCTGGGACTGGCCGCGGGCGCGGTGGTCGGCGTCCTGACCCTGCTCTGAGGTTCCGCGCGGGCGCCACGACCACCAAGATCGCGGGACAAAGCGGACTTATCGGGAGAGATGCTCCCAGATCGCACACAGGGACGCCCTGTACCTTGTGGGCGTGCGCGCCACCGATCTCCCCGTGAACCTCGCCCTGCTGCCGAGCTGGCTGGACCCCGAGGTCATCCTCAGCAGCCTCGGCTGGTTCCTGGTGCCAGGGCTGTGCCTGATCATCTTCGCCGAGTGCGGGCTGCTGCTGGGCTTCTTCCTGCCCGGCGACTCGCTGCTGTTCACCGCGGGGCTGTTCATCGCCAAGGACGCGGCCGGGGACGGCCTGGTGGACATGCCGCCGCTGTGGCTCACCTGCCTGCTGCTCACCGCGTGCGCGTTCCTGGGCAACGTGGTCGGGTACTGGATCGGCGCCAAGGCCGGGCCCGCGCTGTTCAGCAAGCCGGACTCCAAGCTGTTCAAGCAGGAGCACGTGGTCAAGACGCACGCGTTCTTCGAGAAGTACGGGCCGCGGGCCATCGTGCTCGCCCGGTTCGTGCCGATCGTGCGGACCTTCATCACCGCCATCGCCGGGGTGGGGCGGATGGACCCGAAGAAGTTCTTCGCGTTCTCCGCCATCGGTGCGGTGCTGTGGGCGACCGGGGTGACCGTGCTGGGGTACTTCCTGGGGCAGATCGAGTTCGTGCACAAGAACCTGGAGGTGATGCTGGTGCTGATCGTCTTCATCTCGATCGTGCCGATCATCTTCGAGTTCGTGAAGGCGCGGCGGGAGCGCAAGCACGCCGCTTGATTTGCTGCTTGGCTTGCGAGCCTCGGGCTGTCGGGATCCGCTTGCCGGTGTGGTCAAAACCCGGTCGTTTGTTGTGGGTGCCCGGGTGGGTGGATCCGCTTGGGCGGGGCCCCTACGCCGATCATGTGCCCAGTGTGACCGAGTGGGGCTGAAGGGATGCCCCACAGCCCAGGCAGGCTCGCACATGATCGGCTCCCCCACCCAAGCAAATCCACCCACCCGAGCGTCTGCGTAGCCGGGCCGGCGGTTGCGGGGGTGGTCGCCGGCTGCGCACGGTGGGGTTGCGGGTGGCCGGCCGCCAAGCCTGCGGTTGGTGGGGTGGTCGGTGGCTGCGCCCGGTGGGGTTCGGCGTGGGTGGCCGCCAGGCCGCCGTCGGTGAGGTGGTTGGCGGCTGCGCCCGGTGGGGTTCGGCGTGGGTGGCCGCCAGGCCGCCGTCGGTGAGGTGGTTGGCGGCTGCGCCCGGTGGGGTTCGGCGTGGGTGGCCGCCAGGCCGCCGTCGGTGAGGTGGTCGGTGGCTGCGCCCGGTGGGGTTCGGCGTGGGTGGCCGCCAGGCCGCCGTCGGTGAGGTGGTCGGCGGCTGCGCCCGGTGGGATTCGGCGTGGGTGGCCGCCAGGGTGGGGCGGTGTGGTCAGGCGGCGACCCAGATTTGGCGGGCGGCGGTGACCGCCGCTGCCTGGTAGGGCGGCAGGAGGCCGCCGTCGGCGATGACCTCCACCGGCCACTTCTCCTGCTCGCGCATCCACACGTGTGCCGTGAGGGTGCTGTAGGCGCGCAGTTCGTCGACCTCCGGGGCCACCTGGACCAGGTAGACCCAGGTGGGGCGGTTCGGGGCGTCGGGGAGGGGGTCGCGCCAGGCCCGGCGGACTCGGCGGGCGCCGACCAGGGGGGCCTCGGTGGCGATGACCTCGTCGACCGGGGTGGGGTCGGGGGCTTCCGGGGGGCCGGTGGGGCTGAAGCGGTAGGCGGGGGCCGGGGCGGTGTCGGCCAGGGCCAGGTCGGCGAGGGCGGGGTCGGTGGGGTCGGGGGACAGGGAGCGGATGAGGGCGGCCTCCTGGGCGGTGACCGCCACTCCCTCGGCCACCAGGTTGAGCAGCAGGGCGGCGACCGCGAGTTCCCTCTCCCCGGCGGCGTACTGGGCCTGCACCACGGCCACCACGTCGTCGGAGAGCCTGCCTGCGAGCCTGCGGGCCACCTCGGTGGCGGCGGCGTACTGTGCGACGTCCATCTGGTGGTGCCAGCTCCCCCCGTGGGTTGCCCTCGGTGCGGCGTACGGTAGCGGTCAAGCCGGGCCGAGGTCGAACATCGAGCCGGGGTTGAACAGGTTGCCCGGGTCCAGGGCGGCCTTGATCGCCCGGTGGGTGCGCAGGCCGACCGGGCCGATTTCCCGCGCCAGCCACTCCCGCTTGACCTTGCCGACGCCGTGTTCTCCGGTGACCGTGCCGCCCAGGGCCAGGCCCGCGGCGAGGATGTCGGCGAAGGCGCGGCGGGCGCGGGCGAACTCGTCGGTGGACGTCGGGTCGTAGACGATCGTGGGGTGCATGTTGCCGTCGCCCGCGTGGCCGACGACGGCGACGCGGAGGCCGACCTCGGTGCTGATGCGCTCGCAGGCGTCGATCAGCTCGGTGATGCGGGTGCGCGGGACGCACACGTCGTCGGTGAGCCAGGCACCGTAGACCTCCAGGGCCATGAGGACGGCCCGGCGGGCGGCGAGGAGCAGGTGGCCCTCGGCGACGTCGAAGGTGGTGTGGGCGAGTTCAGCGCCGGAGTCCAGGCAGATCTGCTCGACCTTGGCCAGTTCCGCCCGAGCCGCCTCGCCGCCGGAGTCGGACTGGCACAGCAGCAGGGCCGCGCAGCCCCGGCCCGCGCCCAGTTCGGTCTTGAGGTGGGCCTCGACCGCGGCGATGGACACCGAGTCCATGATCTCCATCAGCGACGGGACGACGCCCTCGCGGACGATCCGGCTGACCGCCGTGCCCGCGGCGGCGGTGGTGCCGAACGCGGCGACCACGGTGCCGGGGGCCTGCGGCAGCGGGCGCAGCGCGACGGTGGCCCGGGTGATCACGCCGAGGGTGCCCTCGCTGCCGACGAACAGCTTGGTCAGGTCGTAGCCCGCGACGCCCTTGACCGTGCGGCGGCCGGTGCGGAGCAGTTCCCCGTCGGCGAGGACGACGTCGAGGCCGAGGACGGAGTCGGTGGTCACCCCGTACTTCACGCAGCACAGGCCGCCCGCGTTGGTGGCGAGGTTGCCGCCGATGGTGCACCAGTCGTAGCTGGAGGGGTCGGGTGGGTAGAACAGGCCGTGCTTCTCCACCGCGCCGCGCAAGTCGAGGTTGACCACACCCGGTTCCACCACGGCCAGCCGGTTGTCGGCATCGATCTCGACGATGCGGTTCATCCGCGTGGTCACCAGGACCACGCAGCCGTCGACGGCGTTGGCGGCGCCGCTGAGGCCGCTGCCCGCCCCGCGCGGCACGATCGGCACCCCGTGCTCGGCGCAGGCGCGCACCACCTCCTGGACCTGTTCGGCGCTCTCCGGGAAGACCACGGCCAGCGGGTCGCCGAAGGGGGCCAGCGGCATCATGTCGCGGCGGTAACCGGCTGTGACGTCGGGGTCGACGTGCACGCCGCCGTCGCCGAGGGCGGCGCGGAGTCGGGTGAGCAGGGCATCGGTGGTCACGCGATGACGTTAACCCGTGAGCGCTATTCCCGGCCGTACGCTCATCGGGCGACAAATTGATGCGCCATTTCAGATTTCTTCAAATCGTATGCGGCAATAGTTCGATCACTGTTTTACAGTGGTGTGGCGGGCGTCACTGGGGACGCCTGGTCGGGAGGGTTCGCCATGGTTGGCCTCGCACGTGAAGTGATGCCCGGACCGAGCGTCCAAGCCCGCACCCTCGCCAACGTGCTGCGCACGAGCATCCGCCCGATGGCCGACCGGCTGCGCCTGCGCGGCTCCGGCCTGCGGATCGTCCGCGAGGCGTTCGACACCGTCGGCATGGCGCCCATCCCGCGCGGCACGCGCATCCGGGCGGTCCACGAGCCGCACGGGTTCGGCGACGTCAGCGGCCTGTGGATCACCGCCCGCGCAGCCGACGAGCGGGCGGGCGCGATCCTGTACCTGCACGGCGGCGGGTTCGTCTTCGGCTCGCTGCGCAGCCACCGCCACCTGGCCGCGGCGCTGTCGCAGTCGACCGGGCTGCCGGTGCTGCTGCTGGACTACCGGCGCGCGCCGGAGCACCGCTTCCCGGCCGCCGCGGACGACGCGATGGCGGGCTACCGGTGGCTGCTCGACCAGGGCTACCGGCCGGAGCAGGTCGTGGTGGCGGGCGACTCCGCCGGTGGGCACCTGACCGCCGGGCTGCTGGCCGAGCTGACCAGGCAGCGGTTCGCCATGCCGGGCGCGGCGGTGCTGTTCTCGCCGTTCCTGGACCTGACCGGCCGCGGCCTCGACGAGCGCGACGCCGTGCACCGCGACCCCTACATCCCGCCCGCCCGCGCCCGGGAGGCGGCGTTGCAGTACGCCGGTGACGCCGATCTCGACCACCCCCGGCTGAACGTGTTCAAGGGCAGCAAGCGGCGCTGGCCGCCGATGCTGATCCAGGCGGGCGACATCGAGTGCCTGCTCGGCGATTCGGAGCGGCTCTCGGTGGCCATGCGGGCGGCGGGCGCGCACTGCGAGTTGCAGGTCTGGCCCGGCCAGGTGCACGTCTTCCCCGCCTTCTACCACCTGGTCCCGGAGGCGCGGCTGGCGTTGGGGTACGTGGGCGACTTCGTCCGCGGCGCCCTCGCGGAGCAGCTCGCCGCATAGCCGGGGCGTTCGGGGGAACCCGCCGCGCGGGCGTCCTCGTCTGCTCAATTCCGGCTTGCGATCACTCCCGTCGAAGAACATGCTTGGTTAACGCAACCAGTTGTTGGGTACAACCAAGACAAACGGGACATCGCCATGGCGGACGCACAACGCGCGGCTGAACCGAGCGCCGCAGAGTCGGGCACGCCCGACTCTGCGGACCTGCGCACGGCCGACCAGCTCGGCCTGCAACTGGTCCGGTTCCTGCGGCTGAGCAACCACGTCAAGCAGCACTTCACCGCCAAGGCCAAGCACGCGGTCGAGCGGTCGAACTACGCCCTGCTCGCCACGCTGGTCCACACCGGACCGCTGCGCGCGAGCGCGCTCGCCGAGGCGATCCACTCCGACCCGTCCACGGTGAGCAGGCAGGTCGGCGCGCTGGTCGGCCAGGGGCTCCTCGAGCGGCAGACCGACCCGGACGACGGCCGCGCGTGCGTGCTGGTGCCCACCGCGGAGGGGGTCCGGACCTTCCGGGCCAGCCACGACCACCGCACCCGGCAGATCGCGCGGATGCTCGCCGACTGGTCCGACGACGACCGGCGCACCCTCGTGCACCTGCTCACCAGGCTCAACACCGAGATCGAGAAGTTCCAGGGGGAAGACCGATGACCACCGTCGAAGCGAAGGCGGGCGGGGAGAAGCTGACCGGCGGGACCGCCGCGGCCAAGCACGCCGCGCCGGAGGAGGCGCCCGCGCTGACCCACCGGCAGATCCTGGTGATCCTGTCCGGGCTGATGCTCGGCATGTTCCTCGCCGCACTCGACCAGACCATCGTCGGCACCTCGATCAGGACCATCGCCGACGACCTCAACGGCCTGAGCATGCAGGCCTGGGCGACCACGGCGTACCTGATCACCTCGACGATCTCCACGCCGCTCTACGGCAAGCTGTCGGACATCTACGGCCGCAAGCCGTTCTTCATCACCGCGATCTCGATCTTCGTGGTCGGTTCGCTCGCCTGCACGCTGTCCACGTCGATGTACGAGCTGGCCGCGTTCCGGGCGTTGCAGGGCCTCGGCGCGGGCGGCCTGATGTCGCTGGCGCTGACGATCATCGCCGACATCGTGCCGCCCCGGGAGCGGGCCAAGTACCAGGGCTACTTCCTGGCCGTCTTCGGCACCTCCAGCGTGCTCGGCCCGGTCATCGGCGGCTTCTTCGCGGGCACCGACTCGATCCTGGGCGTCACCGGCTGGCGCTGGGTGTTCCTGGTGAACGTGCCGATCGGCGCGCTGGCGCTGGTCGTGGTGACCAAGGTGCTCAACGTGCCGCACCAGCGGCGCGACCACCGGATCGACTACTTCGGCGCGGCGTTCCTGTCGATGACCGTGGTGCCGCTGCTGATCGTGGCCGAGCAGGGCCGCGAGTGGGGCTGGGACTCGCCCCGGTCGATCACCTGCTACGCCGTCGGGCTGGTCGGGCTGGTCGCGTTCCTGTTCGTGGAGAACCGGATGGGCGACGAGGCGCTGATCCCGCTGCGGCTGTTCCGCACCTCGACCTTCGCCATGACGATCATCGCGGGCACCGTCATCGGCGTCGGCATGTTCGGCGGCATCTCGATGATCCCGCAGTACCTGCAGATCGTGCGCGGCCTGACGCCCACCGAGGCCGGGCTGTTCATGACCCCGATGATGCTCGGCATCATGATCGCCTCGGTGGTGTCCGGGCAGGTCACCTCGCGCACCGGCCGGTACAAGGTGTTCCCGGTGGTGGGCAGCGCGCTGCTGGTGGTGGGCCTGGTGCTGTTCCACGGCGTCGAGGTGGACACCCCGATCTGGCAGCCGCTGGTCTTCATGACGGTGTTCGGCCTGGGGCTGGGCAACTGCATGCAGACGCTGACGATCGCCGCGCAGAACGCGGTGCCGGTGCGGGACATGGGGGTGGCGACCGCCTCGGCCACGTTCTTCCGGCAGCTCGGTGGCACGCTCGGCGTCGCGGTGTTCCTGTCGCTGCTGTTCAGCACGGTGGCCGACAACATCGCCTCGGCGTTCACCCGGGCCGCGCAGGACCCGGCGTTCCAGGCCGCGGCGGCCGACCCGGCGGTCCGGGACAACCCGGTCAACCAGCCGGTGTTCGCCGCGCTCAACGGCGGCGGGGGCGGCGGGGTGCTCCAGGACTCGTCGTTCCTGCAAACGATCGACCCGCGGTTGGCGCTGCCGTTCCAGCAGGGCTTCACCGAGTCCATCCAGCTCGTGTTCCTCGTCGGCGCGGGCGTGATGGTGCTGGCGTTCCTGGTGTCGCTGTTCATCAAGGAGATCCCGCTGCGGCTGACCAACTCGGTCTCCGCCGCGGCCCTGGAGGGCGGCGAGGCGATGCTGCCCACCGAGGAGGACCGCGACGACCGCGCGGACGGCAAGGCGAACGGCGCCGTCGCCGCCACCACGGGCAACGGCAGTGGTGGCGGCAGTGGCAACGGGCACCACGGGAACGGGGTGGGCGGCTTCCCGGCCGAGGACCCCGACCGCGAGGGCTTCCTGCCGTTCCAGCCCTCGGCGCTGCGGGCGAGCGCGGTCGGCGACGCCCCGGTGCTCAGCGGGCAGGTGCGCCGCCCGGACGGCTCCGCGCTCGCGGGCGCCGCCCTGACCCTGATCGACGCGCGCGGCCAGCAGGTCGCCCGGGTCGGCACCGGGCACGACGGCGGCTACCTGCTCGACGCGCCGCTGCCCGGCGCGTACACGCTCATCGCCTCCGCCCCCGACCACCAGCCGCAGGCGACCACGGTGAAGGTGCGGGCCGGTCGGGCCACGGTCG
This sequence comes from Actinokineospora sp. PR83, assembly GCF_021056305.1. NCBI lineage: Bacteria > Bacillati > Actinomycetota > Actinomycetes > Pseudonocardiales > Pseudonocardiaceae > Actinokineospora > Actinokineospora sp. PR83. The sequence goes on along the minus strand of NZ_JAJCXD010000054.1, from coordinate 62,676 downwards.
ACGTGACCCTGGTCGGCGCGGCGGTGCTGCACGGGTACGTGGTGGCCGCCGACGGGCACACCCCGGTCACCACGGCCAGGGTCACGCTCACCGACGGGCGCGGCGAGGTCGTGGAGACCCAGCCGAGCGCCTCCGACGGCAGCTACCGGTTCGCCGGGGTGCGGGCGGGCTCGTTCACCCTGGTGGTCAGCGCGGACACGTTCCGCCCGGCCGCGCTGCCGCTGACCCTCCCGGCCACCGGCGAGGTCCGGCACGACGTGGAGCTGGTCGGCGGCGCGGAGCTGACCGGGGTGGCCCGCACGACCACCGGGTCCCCGGTCCCGGACGCGCGGATCACCGTGCTCGACGCCGCGGGCGGCGTGGTCACCGTGACCAGCACCGACGCCGAGGGCCGGTACGTGGTGGACGACCTGGCCGAGGGCGACTACACCGTGATCGCCAGCGGCTATTCGCCCACCGCCGACCAGGTCTCGCTGCGCGGCGGCGAGGTCGGCACGCACGACGTGACCCTCGGCTACGACGAGTGGAAGTAACCACCTGGACCGACGGCGCCCGCCCCCACCGGGGGCGGGCGCCGTCGTCGTCTCCGGGCTGTCAGAACACGGCGAGGACCAGGACCCCGAGCAGCAGCAGGTCCGGTCCGCGGAACACCTGCGCGATGATGCCCACCGGAATGGTGCCGCCGAAGAGGGCCACGGCGCCCTGCGCCGCGTAGTCGATGTCCGGCCGGGTCACCGTGCGCACGACCGACCACGCCGCCAGCGGCACCAGCAGCGGCTCGAACGGCAGCCCGGCCAGGACCACCGCGCCAACGCAGACCGCCGCGGGCACCGCGCTCACGACCGCCGTGCACGCCTTGAGCGACACCGTGGACGCGGGCACCCACCGCCGCAGCCCCGGCCGCCGGTGCACCTCAGCCAGCGCCCCCGCGAACGGCAGCGCGGCCAGGTACGCCGCGACCCCCACCCACAGCACCGCGGCGGTGGCCGCGAACGCCCCGGCCAGCACCGGGGCCGCCACGACGACCAGCACGGCGAACGGCACCGACTCCCACCGGCCGAGCGCCCCGGCCAGCACGAACCGGGCCGCCCCCGCCTGCCGCAGCCGCACCGGCCGAGCGGGTGGCAGCAGCGCCACCAGGTCCCCGAACACCGTCGACACCGAGCGCAGCAGCCGGGCCCGCCACCCGCGCACCAGCTCGAACCGCCCGGCGACCGCGGGCCGCTGGAGCAGCGCCCCCAGGGTCAGCGCCGCCAGAGCGCCCACCAGCGGCCACCGCAGGCCGTCGACGAACACCGCCGCGACCAGCAGCAGCGGCGCCGCGAGGTCGGCCGACCAGGCCCGGGGCAGTCGGGCCACGGCCAACGCGTGCGCCGCGGCGACGGTGAAGACCGCACCGAACCAGACCGGGTCCGCCCAGCCGACCGTGGTCGCCAGCGCCGCCACGGCGTAGGCCACCGCCCCGAACCGCAGCGCCCACGACACCAGCAGCCGCCGCCGGACCGGGGTCTCCCGGTCGCCGTCGCGCCAGGTCAGCACCGCCGGGTCGGCCCAGACGTGGTCGCGGCGCAGCAGCGAGGCCGTGGCCACCGCCAGCAGGACCAGCAGCAGCGGCACCAGCACCCCGGCCGTGGCGGGCCCGGTCCACAGCCGCAGCACGCCCGGGCGCAGCAGCGGCGTGACGACGACCCCGGCGACCACGACCCCGGGGACCACCCACTCGCCGTGCCTCACCCGAGGTCGACGACGTGGTCGGCCACCAGTTCGGCCAGCAGCGGGTCGTGCGAGGCGATGACCACGGCCGACCCGCGCCCCTTGGCGCCCTCGACCAGCCCGGCCAGCCAGCGCCGCCGCCCGGCGTCGAGGGCGCGCTCGGGTTCGTCGAGCAGCAGGACCCGGTGCTCGCGGTGGATCGCGCCGAGCAGCAGCAGCCTGCGCCGCTGCCCGCTGGACAGCGTGTACGCGGGGTCGTCCGGCAGGTCCGGGTCGACGCCCACGCCCACCAGGTCGAGGTGCTGGCGCGGGGTCAGCGCGTCGAACAGGGCGGAGTCGTCGAACAGGACCGACACGCCCCGGCGGAAGTCCGCGTGCCGCTCGTCCGGCGCCCCGCCGTTGACGGTCACGGTGCCCTCGGTCAGCTCCTGCGCCCCGTACAGGCAGCGCAGCAGCGTCGACTTGCCGGACCCGTTGTCCCCGGTCAGCACCACGCAGGTGCCCGCGGGCACGTCCAGGTCGAGCCCGCGGAACAGCCACCGCTCACCGAACCGGACCCCCAGTCCCCGTCCCTCGATCACAGGCGGTGAACGAGGGTGAGCACAAGGAAGTTCCTGGTGACCCGGGGGCCACGGCTCGATGAAACTGTGCGAGGACGAGTGGCCGGGCGCGCGGGCGGACGTAGCCTGGGGCCGTGGACTTCATCTTCGACTGGCTCGAATCCGCAGGCCCGGCGCTCGTGTGGGCCATCGTGCTGGGGATGGTGTTCACCGAGTGCGCGTTCATCGTCGGGTTGTTCCTGCCCGGCGACTCGCTGCTGTTCGCCGCGGGGGTGGTCCTGGCCCAGCACCACCACGAGCACCAGGCGTGGTGGCTGTCGCTGGCGGCCACGCTGACCGCCGTCGCGGGCAACCAGACCGGGTACTTCATCGGTGTCAAGACCGGGCACGCCATCATCGCCAGGCGCGGCGGCAAGGTGCTCAACCCGGAGCGGCTGGAACGCGCCCGCGACTTCCTGGACCAGCGCGGGTTCTTCGCCATCGTGGTCGCCAGGTGGCTGCCGTGGGTCCGCACGCTGGCCCCGCTGGTGGCCGGCGCGGCGCGGATGGACCCGAGGCGGTTCGCGCTGGCCACGTTCGTGGGCGCGGTCGCCTGGGTGCCGATCCTGGTGCTCGGCGGGTACTACGCGGCCGGGTTGCTGGACCGGCTCCCGTGGCTGAAGACGGTGGCGGTGGTGGCCAGCGTGGCGTTCTTCGTCGGCGGCACCGCGTGGGGCATCCGGCGGTACCGCCAGGAGCTGCGCAAGCCCGCCGAAGAGGTGTCCCTGGCCGAGTGACCCCGCCTCAGCCCGCGGCGAGGACGAGCTGGATGCCGTCCGGGTCGCGCAGCGACAGGGTGGGGGAGTCGTCCGGGGCGGTGAAGGAGACGCCGAGGTCGGTGAGCCGCCGCGCCCAGGTGGTGAGGGCGGCGGGGTCGGCCAGCGGCAGCGTCAGGTGGTCCAGGCCCGGCCTGCACTCGTCGAACGCCGCGCGCTCGGCGCCGGGGTGCTGGACCAGGGTGAGGGTCATGCCGAAGCCGTCCAGGAACACCTTCCGCAGGCCCTGGTCGCCCTCGTCGTCCTCGCGTCCCTCGGTGGTGAAGCCGAGGACGCGTTCGTACCAGGGAACGCTGCGATCCACGTCGGTCACCGTGAGGGCGACATGGTGCGCGCCGGTGAGAGCGGGCATCGCCGACCGTCCTTCCTTGACCCGTTCGGGGCAGGTCATTGGTCATGATGCCCGAGCGGGGCGACGGTGGGCACGAGCGTTATTGGATCTTTCGCAGGACGAGATCCGCCGCGGCGGCGGTGTCGGCGACCAGCCGGGCGTTCGTTTCGTCCGATCCGTCCGTTCGCTCCCGCGCCTGGTCCTCGGTCCGCCCGAAGGCGCGATGGCGCTGGTAGAGGCGTTGGCGGCGGACCCCGGGGTCCGGGTCGAGGTACCAGACCTCGTCGAGCAGCGGCCGGACCGCGGGCCAGAGCAGCAGGTAGTTCCCCTCGGTGACCACGAGGGGAACCTCACACGGCACCGGGACGGCGCAGGCGATCGGCTCCTCGACCTCGCGGCGGAACTCGGGCGCGTAGACGACCGCGTCGGTGCTGGTGCGCAGCCTGCGGAGCAGGTCGGCGTAGCCGTCCGCGTCGAAGGTGTCCGGGGCGCCCTTGCGCTCGGCGCGGCCGAGCCGGTCGAGTTCGGCCTGGGCGAGGTGGAAGCCGTCCATGCCGACCAGCACGGCCCGCCCGCCCAGGGCGGCCACCAGGCGGGCGGCCAGGGTCGACTTGCCCGCCCCCGGCGCCCCGCAGATCCCCAGGACCCGCCGGGGCCCGGTGGTGAGGGCGGCGGCCCGGTCGACCAGCTCGGAGAAGGTCCACTCCCGCCGCACGGGAACTCCATTCGGGTGAGTAGGGTTGACGCAAGCGTTTGCCGTCTGCTGAGGGAGGTGACCCAGCCGTGGCCACCATGGAAGACGTCGCCAAGCTGGCCGGTGTGTCCATCAGCACGGTCTCACACGTGGTCAACGAGACCAGGCCGGTGGCCAAGTCGACGCTCGAACGGGTGCGGGCGGCCATCGAGGAGACCGGGTACACCGGCAACGCGATCGCCCGGTCACTGGTCACCGGCGGCACCAAGTCGATCGGCGTGGCCATGTCGCTGCTGGCCAACCCGCACCTGGCGCAGCTCGTGCACGCCATCGAGGCGGAGGCCACCGCCGCCGGCTACCAGGTGCTGCTCGGCGACACCCTGGACTCCGAGGACGGCGAGCGGGCCGCGGTGCGCAAGCTCCAGGCCCGCCGCGTCGACGGGATGCTGCTGACCCCCGCCCCCGGCGACACCGCGACGCTGGAGATGCTGGCGCGCACGGGGGTGCCCGCGGTGCTGGTGGACCGGGTGTCGCACAAGATCAAGCTGGACCAGGTCGGCGCGGAGAACATCCAGTCCACCTCGGCGCTGGTGTCGCACCTGGCCGAGGCCGGGCACCGCCGGATCGGGTTCATCAGCGGCGTGGAGTGGATGGGCGCCAGCGAGGAGCGCACCCTCGGCTACCGGCTGGGCCTGGGCCGGGCGGGCCTGCGCTGGGACTCGAACCTGGTCGCGGGCGGCGGCGCGTCCCCGCAGGACGGGGTGCTGGCGCTGCGCAGGCTGCTCACCGTCCCGGAACGGCCGACGGCGGTCATCACCGGCAACGGGGCGATGACCGCGGGCGCCTACCGCGAGGCGCGGGCGCACCGCCTGGAGGTCGGCCGCGACCTGGCGATCGTCGGGCACGACGAGGTGGACTGGGCGGAGCTGGTGCCCCCGGGGATCACCACCATGGCGCACCCGGTGGACGAGATCGGCCGCACCGCGGTCCGCCTGCTGCTGGCCCGCCTCGACGACGGCGAGCGGCCCCCGGAGACGGTCCTGCTGCCGCCGGTGCTCAACCACCGCGGCTCCTGCGGCTGCCCGACCCCGGCACCCACCGCGATTCCCGAGGCGGGTTTCGCCGAACTGTGACCGGGCACTGAAAACAGCGAAACGCAGGGCCGAAGCCCTGCGTTTTCACTGTGGTCCGTTCGGAAACCACCCGCGCTGATCGGAATCACCCACCGATCAGGCCGGGGTGCCGATCAGGTGGGGAGCTGGCCCGGGCGCTCGACCTCGCCGCGCCAGGCACCGGTCTCCTTGCCGCCGCGCTCCTCGATGAAGCCCTTGAAGCGCTTCATGTCGGCCTTGACCCGGCTGTCGATGAGGCCGAGCTTGTCGGCCACGTTCTCGGCGAAGCCCTCCGGGTCGATGTCCATCTGCGCGGTGACCCGCGTGGTGCGCTCGTCGAGCCGGTGGAAGGTGATGACCCCCGCGTGGTCGGGCCCGGAGTCGGACTTCCACGCCACCCGCTCGTCCGGGATCTGCTCGGTGATGGTGGCGTCGAACTCCCGCGTCACCCCACCGATCTTGGTCACCCAGTGGGTGTGGCGGTCGTCGAGCTGGTCGATGCGCTCGACGCCCTCCATGAAGTGCGGGAAGGACTCGAACTGGGTCCACTGGTTGTACGCCGTGGTCACCGGAACGGTTACATCGACGGATTCGGTGATCGTGCTCAACGCGAACATCTCCTCGGTCTGCCGGTTCAAACGGTCTACTGGGACTTACCCGGTCATCCGGGACCTAACCATCCACGGCCACTCACGCCGCGCGCTCGGCCGCGCCCTCGTCCGGGGCGAGCCCGAGCATGGAGAGGAGTTCGGCGCACTCGCGCGCGTCGGTGGCCACCGACGCGACCGTCCGCGCCGCGCGCCTGCGCACCTCCGCCGACAGGTCCGTCTCGATCTCGCCCTGCAGCACCAGCCCGTCCGCCATGGCGTTTCTCCTCTCCGCTGGTCGTCCTCGACTCCGTTGTCCCGCGATGTACCCCGCCACCGCACCGGTCACACACCACCGATCGGGTCATTCAGAACCCACCGGACACCGGGACGACGGCCCCGGTCACGAAGGACGCCCCGGGTCCGAGCAACCACGACACCGCGTCGGCCACCTCCTCGGGCTGACCGGCACGACCGAGCGGCACCCTGCCCGCGAGCCGCTCCGGCCGGTCGGCCATGCCCGCCGCCGCGTGCAGTTCGGAGTGGACGATCCCGGGCGCGACGCAGTTGACCCGCACCCCTCGGGTCCGAGCCACCGTAGCGAGTGGACATCCGGAGCATGGCTTCCCTGAAACAGGGAATCTCGACCGCCACCGGCGCAGCCGCCGACCACCCCATCGACCGCCTGCCTGGCGGCGGGCCACGCCGAACCCCAGCGGCGCAGCGAAAGCCGACCACCCTGCCAACCGCCGGCCCGGCTAAGCAGAGGCCCGGGTGGGTGGATGTGCTTGGGTGGGGGTGCCGATCATGTGCGAGCCTGCCTGGGCTGTGGGGCATCTCTTCAGCCCCACTCGGTCACACTGGGCGCATGATCGGCGTAGGGGCCCCGCCCAAGCGGATCCACCCACCCGGGCACCAGCGACAAATCCCGGACTTGAAAGCACAGCCACCCGAAACCCCGGCTCGCGGACGGACCCTAGGCGGGCCTTTCCAGGCGGGCGGCGGCTTCCAGCACCATCCAGCCGGAGAGCTGGACCGACAGCGCACGCTCCGGCCGGTGCGGGTCGGGCTGGTCAGCGGGCCGCGCCCAGTCGGCCGGGAACACCGGGCCGCCGGGAGCAACGGTCCGATTGCGCCACGCGGCGTCGGCGGAGGCGAGCACGAGACCGCGGGCCACGTCCGCCGCGTCCGTGGGCAGGTGGGGGACGGCGAGGGCGAGGTAGCGGGTGAGGATGCCCGCGAACAGGCCGCCGTCGCCCCCCGCGGTGGCGGCGGCGACCCCGGCGGGGGCGAGGTGCCCCGCTGTGGCGTACACGACGTCGACGGCCCGTTCGAGCCAGCCGCCGCCCGGGTCGTTGGCGCCGAGTTCGACGCAGGCGCCCAGGTAGACGCCCTGGCAGTAGGTGTAGAAGATGCGGGTGACGTCGGTGATCGAGCCGTCGGGGGCCACGTGCAGGCCGTCGAAGAGCAGGCCGGTGCGGGGGTCGCGCAGGGCGCGGGTCATCCAGTTGGTCATCGAGCGGGCGCGCTGCCGGTCGGCGCGGTCGCCCACCCCGGGGACGTGCTGGGCGCGGGCGAGCAGGATCGCGGCCGGGCCGTTGGCCGGGACGTTCTTGAACGTGTCGCCGCGGCGCCACCAGATGCCGCCGCCTCCGTGGTCGGTCCAGCCCGCGCGCAGTTGCTCGGTGATCCGGGCGACGGCGGCCCCGGTGTCGAGGCCGAGGTGGTCGGAGGCGCGCAGCAGCGCCAGGCCGAGCCAGGCCACGTCGTCGTAGTAGGAGTTGGTCCAGCTCCCCAGGTTGCGCACCCGGATGCCGCGGACCAACTGCCGCACGACCCGGGCCCGGTCCGGCACCGGGTCCCTTAGCTGCGCGTCGACCAGGCAGTCCAGCAGGTGCGCCTGCCACCAGTAGTTCCACTCGGCGAACAGCCGCTGCCCCGGTCCGGGCGGCCAGGCGGCGCGGCCGAGGGCGGTGCCGGGCAGGCCCCAGACCCGGCGCAGGTGCCGCTCTCGGACGGCGCGCTCGGCGACCCCGGCGCGCGCGGCCCACAGGGTGGGCGCCACCGCGCCCCGGGCGTACCGGCTCATCCCCCGATGGTCGCCGCTGCGGCGGCGGGTCCGCCCGGCCGACCGGCCGGATTCACCCTGTCGGGGTCGACCGGCGGTCGTGGGGTCACCAGGCGGCGTCGAGGTCGGCGTGCTCGCGGACCCAGGAGTGCATGACGATGCCCGCCGCGACACCGGCGTTGATGGACCGGGTGGAGCCGAACTGGGCGATGGAGACCAGCACGTCGGCGCCCTTGCGGGCGTCCTCGCTGAGGCCGGGTCCCTCCTGGCCGAAGACCAGCACGCAGCGCCGGGGCAGCGGGGTGCGCTCGATCGGCGTGGACCCGGGGGTGTTGTCCACCCCGACCACGGCCAGGCCCTCGGCGTCGGCGAAGGCCAGCAGCGATTCCACCGTGGGGTGGTGTTCGACGTGCTGGTAGCGGTCGGTCACCATGGCGCCGCGCCGGTTCCACCGCCTGCGGCCGACGATGTGCACGGCCTTCGCGGTGAACGCGTTGGCGGTGCGCACGACGGTGCCGATGTTGTGGTCGTGCTGGAAGTTCTCGATGGCCACGTGGAAGTCGTGCCTGCGCCGGTCGAGGTCGGCGACCACGGCGTCGCGCCGCCAGTACCGGTAGGCGTCGACGACGTTGCGCCGGTCGCCCTCGGCCAGCAGCACCGGGTCGTAGCGGGGGTCGTCCGGGGGGTCACCCGGCCACGGCCCCACGCCGACCGGTTCGCCGAACACCCACTCGGTGGGGCCCTGCTCGCTCACTTCGCGGCGGGGACCAGCGGGCTCCGCCCGCTCCGCCAGCGCGTGAACGCGCCCGCGTAGGACACCACCAGCACCGCCACCGCCACGAAAGCCACGTACTGACCATAGCCGTCGGGGATGATCGGCCCGAAGACGTAGTACTCGTTGAACCCGCCGGGCAGGTCGCCCAGGCCCTGCCGGTGGCGGAGGTGGTTCTCCAGGGTCGTCAGCGGGCAGGGCAGCGGGGTCACGTTGACGATGACGCCCCAGGCCGCGAAGAACACGTGCACGAAGATCGCCTTGGGCCAGCGCCAGGCCAGGAAGCCGCCGAACCCGATGAAGACCAGGGCAGCGAAGTGCACGACCACGGTGACGTCGACGAGCAGCCCGACCATGCGGCACCTCCCCGGCCGCCGGGTGTCCGGCGGAGGTCTCCACCGTATCCCGGGGCCGGGGTCTTCTCACCGTGATTCGTACTGGTCAGTCACCTTTGACCAAACCGAGATCCGCCAGGTCCAGCAGGTACCGGTACGGCAGCCCGCGCGCCTCGACCGCCTCCTTGGCCCCGGTGCCCCGGTCGACGACCGTGACCACGCCGACGACCGTCGCCCCCGCCTCGGTCAGCGCGTCCACCGCGGTCAGCACGCTGTTGCCGGTGGTCGAGGTGTCCTCGACGGCGAGGACCCGCTGGCCCGCGACCTCGATGCCCTCGATCCGCCTGCGCATGCCGTGGGACTTGGCGTCCTTGCGCACCACGAACGCGTCGAGCACCTCACCGGCGGCTGCGGCGGCGTGCATCATCGCCACCGCCACCGGGTCGGCGCCGAGGGTCAGGCCGCCCGCGGCGACGTAGTCCCAGTCGGCGGTGAGGCCGCGCAGCAGCTTCCCGATGAGGGGGGCGGCGGCGTGGTGCAGGGTCGCCCGGCGCAGGTCGACGTAGTAGTCGGCCTCCTCGCCGGAGGACAGGGTCACCCGGCCGTGCACCACGGCCAGCTCACCCACGAGTCTCGCCAGCTCGGACCGGGCCGGGGCGTCAACAGGAGTTCGCACGGGTCCACACCCTCTCATGCCGCCCGGCCGGATCAGCCGAAGCCTCGGCTGTCCTGCTTGAGGGCGGTGTCGACGGTGAGCGCGGACGCCACGACCAGGCTGAGCAGCGGGTCGGGGAGCTGCCGGTGGATCTGCAGCACGTAGTTGTCCGCCGTGGTGAACATGGTCTTGGCGAAGCCCTCCCAGGTCTTGGTGATCCTGGCGACCTCCTGGCCGGTGTTGTCGGTGATGGAGAAGTTCCAGGCACGCCAGTTCTCGGCCTGGATGCCGCCGATCTTCTGCCCGTCGACGAGGAACCCGAACCGGATCTTGCCGATCGCGTTCTCCTGGGCGATCTCGCCCACCGGTGCGCCGTCCGGCCTGGTCACGATCATCTTCGACTTGATGAACTTCGCCGGGCGGGTCAGCAGGAGCTGGTTGTTCCCGTGCACGTCGCGGACCTCGAAGCGGTGGGTCAGGAACTGGTCGTAGCTGGAGAGGAACCGCACGGCCTTGCGGAACGCGCTCTGCCCCACCTGCGCCACCGAGCCGACCTGCGTCCCGTGCTGGTCGAACACGGAGTACTCGTTGGACATCTCGATCAGCTTGACCTTCTGGTTCACCACCAGCACCGGCTCGGTGAACAGCGTCCCGCCACCCTGCCCGGTCTGCCCGACCCCGGCCCGGCGCTGCTGGTCGCGGATCTTGTTCGGGTCGTGCGCGCCGTCGAGCGACAGCTCCCACGCGGAGGCGTCGCTGCGCGGCTGCTGCTGCCCGGGGGCGTACTGCTGACCCGGCTGCCCCGGCTGCCCCGCGTACTGCCTGCCGGGGTGCTGCTGGCCCGCGTACTGCTGGCCCGGTTGCTGCTGGTGCGGCTGCCCGCCGAACTGCTGACCCGGGTGCTGCTGCGGTTGGCCGGGGGCCTGCTGCGGGGCGGGCTGGGTGTGGCTGGTCCACTGGGCGCCGTCCCAGTAGCGGAGGGTCGGGCTGCCGGGGCGATCCGGGTACCACCCGGGCTGCGGGTTCGTCATGCGCGGCAGCCTAACCCCGCCGCGCCCGCTCGGACCTGGGAATCCACGCCTTCGCCGTGGGTGAGCGGGCCGCTACCGCTACCCCCGGTTGCGGCCCGCGGCGGCGCGCTTCTCGATCAGCCGGAGCAGGCCCGCGGGCAGGAGCTTGCCGATGGCGACGATGGCCTTGTACTGCCTGCCCGGGACCGACCGGCTGCGGCCGACGGCCAGGTCGGCGAGGCAGTCGGCGACCACCCGGTCGGCGTCGAGCCACAGGAAGTCCGGCAGGTCGGTCATGTCGTCGCCCGCGCGGTCGTGGAACTCGGTGTGGGTGAAGCCGGGGACCAGGGCGACGACGCGGACGCCGGTGCCCGCCAGGTTCGTGGCCAGGCCCTCCGACAGCGCCGTGACGTAGGCCTTGGTGGCCCCGTAGGAGGGGCCGGTGCCGGGGAAGAAGCCCGCGACGCTGGAGACGTTGATGATGCCGCCGTGGGCGCGGGCCAGCATCCCGGGCAGCGCGGCCCGGGTGAGGCGCATCACGGTGGTGACGTTGAGGTCGAGCTGGTTCTGCAACCAGTCCGGGTCTGCCTCGGCGAAGGCACCCCGGGTGCCGAACCCGGCGTTGTTGACCAGCAGGTCGACCGGCTTGTCCTGGTCGGCGAGCCGGGCCTCCACGCGCTTGCGGGCGCGGGTGGTGGTCAGGTCGGCGGTCATGGCCTGCACCCGCACGCCGTGGGCCTCGGCCAGCTCCTGCGCGACGGCCTTCAGCCGGTCGGCGGTGCGGGCGACGATGACCAGGTCGTAGCCGTCTGCGGCGAGCCTGCGGGCGAAGGCGGCACCGATGCCAGCGGTGGCACCGGTGATGAGCGCGGTGGGCATGGGGCCACGCTACTCACTGGTAACCGGGACCGGAAGAAGATCAGGCGTCCTTGGCGTCCGCGACGGGCTCCGGCGCGGCCTTCACCTGCTCACCCCTGACCTGCTCGCCCCGGCCCTGCTCGGCCTCGACCCGCTCGGCCCCGGCCTGCTCCGGCCGCGCCTCGCTCGCGGGCTCGGCCTCGGCGTCGAACGGGTCGACCACGTCGGCGATCTCGCCGATGCCGCGCAGCAGCCGCTCCAGCCGCGACGGGCTGGAGTTCGGCGGGGCGGCGGCGAGCACCCACCCGTCCTCGATCCAGGCCACGGCGATGTCGCGGCCGATCTCCTCGGTGGCGTCGACCAGGTCCGGGGTGATCAGCGCGCGGGCGCCGGAGATGTCGGAGACGAACGCGTAGCGCTGCCCGACCGGGCCCAGCAGCTCCGGCATGTGCTCGCGCTGGAACGGCGTGCTCGGCACCCACAGCTCGACCACCACCGGGTGCACCTTGCGGGTCTGCACGGCGGCGATCACCGTGTTGACCCGCCCACCGGCCTCCAGGTCGAAGACGAACACCTTGCGCCTGCCGTCCGCGGTGAACGTCGACCCGGCCACCACGTCGCGGGCCACGCCGTCGCCGTAGTAGGCGACCGCGCCACCGGACCACTTCTTCGGCAGCAGCGGGTCGGTCTCGGCGAACTGCCAGCCGCGCAGACCCGCCCACCTCCGGCGTTCCCGGTTTCTGGACGTCAGCAGCGCCCGGTCGCGCAGCAGGAAGCCGCCGCCTGCGATGAACGCGACGACCGCGATGACGAACCACACCCAAGCGGGGATACCCACAGGGGCAGAGTAGTCGCCACAGCGCCGGGTTCAAGATCACGGCCCCGCGCCGCGCCCCCCGATCTCACGAACTTCCCCTGCGACGGGCGCAGACGCGCCCGGGACACGCCCGGGACCGGGCGGAGTCCACCGCCCGGTCCCCGGTCGCCGCCACTACGCCCGGGACACCACCAGCCCGGACGAGTCGTCGTTGAGGTCCACCACGACCGTGTCGCCGTCGCGGACCTCGCCCGCGAGCAGTTGCTTGGCGAGCTGGTCGCCGATCGCCGAGGACACCAGCCGCCGCAGCGGGCGGGCGCCGTAGACGGGGTCGAACCCGTTCAGCGCGAGCCAGTCGCGGGCCGCCGGGGTCACCGACAGCGTCAGCCTGCGCTGGGCCAGCCTGCGGCCGAGCTTGGCCACCTGGATGTCGACGATCGAGGTCAGCTCCTCAGTCGTCAGCGCGTGGAACACCACCACGTCGTCGAGGCGGTTGAGGAACTCCGGCTTGAAGTGCCGCTGCACCACGGCCATCACCGCGTCGTGGCGGCCGCGGTCGTCCAGCGCCGGGTCGGTGATCGCCTGCGAGCCGAGGTTGGAGGTGAGCACCAGGATGGTGTTGCGGAAGTCCACCGTGCGGCCCTGCCCGTCGGTGAGCCTGCCGTCGTCGAGCACCTGGAGCAGCACGTCGAAGACGTCCGGGTGGGCCTTCTCCACCTCGTCGAGCAGCACCACGCTGTACGGGCGGCGGCGCACCGACTCGGTGAGCTGCCCGCCCTGGTCGTAGCCGACGTACCCGGGGGGCGCCCCGACGAGCCGGGCCACCGAGTGCTTCTCGGAGTACTCGCTCATGTCGATGCGGACCATCGCCCGCTCGTCGTCGAACAGGAACTCCGCCAGCGCCTTGGCCAGCTCGGTCTTGCCGACCCCGGTCGGGCCGAGGAACAGGAACGAGCCGGTGGGGCGGTCCGGGTCGGCCACCCCGGCGCGGGTGCGGCGGACGGCGTCGGAGACCACCCGCACGGCCTCGGCCTGCCCGACCACCCGGCCCGCCAGCGCCTCCTCCATCCGCAGCAGCTTCTGCGTCTCGCCCTCCAGCATCCGACCCGCCGGGATGCCGGTCCACGCCGCCACCACCTCGGCGACGTCGTCGGAGCCGACCTCCTCCTTGAGCATCACGCCCTCGGTGACCGAGGTGCTCGCGGTCGCGGCGTCGAGGTCCTTCTCCAGCGCCGGGATGCGGCCGTAGCGCAGCTCCGCGGCGCGGCCCAGGTCGCCGTCGCGCTCGGCCCGCTCGGACTCCCCGCGCAGCGACTCCAACTGCTCCTTGAGCTCGCGGACCTTGTCGATCGAGCCCTTCTCGTTCTGCCAGCGGGCGGTCAGCCCGGCCAGCGACTCGCGCTTCTCGGCCAGCTCGGCGCGCAGCGCGGCCAGCCGGTCCCTGGAGGCGGCGTCGGCCTCCTTGGCCAGCGCCATCTCCTCGATCTCCAGGCGGCGCACGGCGCGCTCCACCTCGTCGATCTCCACCGGCCGCGAGTCGATCTCCATCCGCAGCCGGGACGCGGCCTCGTCGACCAGGTCGATGGCCTTGTCCGGCAGGAACCGGGCGGTGATGTAGCGGTCGGACAGGGTGGCGGCGGCGACCAGGGCGCTGTCGGTGATGCGCACGCCGTGGTGCACCTCGTAGCGCTCCTTGAGCCCGCGCAGGATGCCGATGGTGTCCTCCACCGTGGGCTCGCCGACCAGCACCTGCTGGAAGCGGCGCTCCAGGGCGGCGTCCTTCTCGATGTGCCCGCGGTACTCGTCGAGCGTGGTCGCGCCGACCATCCGCAGCTCGCCGCGGGCCAGCATCGGCTTGATCATGTTGCCCGCGTCCATGGCGCCCTCGCCGGTGGCGCCCGCGCCGACGATGGTGTGCAGCTCGTCGATGAAGGTCACGACCTGGCCCGCGGAGTCGGTGATCTCCTTGAGCACGGCCTTGAGCCGCTCCTCGAACTCGCCGCGGAACTTCGCCCCGGCCACCATCGACCCCAGGTCGAGGGAGACGACGCGCTTGCCGCGCAGCGACTCGGGCACGTCCCCGGCGACGATCCGCTGGGCCAGGCCCTCGACGATGGCGGTCTTGCCGACGCCGGGCTCACCGATGAGCACCGGGTTGTTCTTGGTGCGCCGCGAGAGCACCTGCACCACCCGGCGGATCTCGGCGTCGCGGCCGATCACCGGGTCCAGCTCGCCCTTGCGGGCCCGCTCGGTGAGGTCGACGCCGTACTTCTCCAGCGCCTGGTAGGTGCCCTCGGGGTCCGGGCTGGTGACCCTGGCGGAGCCGCGGACCTTGGTGAACGCCTCGGTCAGCGCCTCCGCGGTGGCGCCGTGGCGGCGCAGCAGGTCGGCGACGTCCCCGCCCTCGGCGGCCAGGCCGACCAGCACGTGCTCGGTGGAGACGTACTCGTCGCCGCGGTCGGTCGCCAGCTTCTGCGCGTGCGTGATCGCGCGCAGCGCCTCCTGGGAGAGCTGCGGCTGCGACACGGTGGCGCCGGTGGCCGCGGGCAGCGCCCGGGCGATCGGCTCCAGTTCCTTGCCGACCACGTCCGGGTCCACGCCGACGGCGGTCAGCAGCGGTGCGGTCAGCCCGTCGGCCTGCGCGAGCAGGGCGCCGAGCAGGTGCACCGGCCGGATGTCGGGGTTGCCCGCGGTCGCGGCGGCCTGGGCGGCCGTCGAGATCGCCTGCTGGGTCTTGGTCGTCGGGTTGAACGCGTCCATCTCCACCTCGGTCTCACGTCGCGTTGTCGACCGGTACAACGTCAGAAAAGTTGAGCGTGTTCCGCTCAACTCCGAAAAAGTTGGGGAAGCGCTCTCCCGACACTCACACAGCGTGGCGCGACTGCGCTCCGAAACCACTCGTCCGAGTGGTCACCCACATGTCGTAAGGAGTTTGTCCACAGCGGTAATCCACTTGTCCACAATCCCCAGGTGGTTGTCCACAGGGCTGTGCGCAACTGTCCACAACCCGGCCGTGTGGGTGGTGACCAGCCGCTAGAGGTCGAGGTTGAGCTTGCCGAGCAGCCGGGAGAACTCGCGGATGTCCCCGGTCGACCACTGGCCCAACTGGGCGCGCAACTGCGCCCGCCGGTGCGAGCGGATCTCGTCGAGCCGGGACGCGCCGGTCACCGTGAGCTGCACCAGCCGGGCCCGCCCGTCGGACGGGTCGGCCACCCGCTCCACCAGGTCCAGCTCCTCCAGCCGGGCGATCTGCCTGCTGACGGTCGACTTGTCCAGCCCGGTGCGCTCCACCACGTCGGCCGCGCGGACCGGGCCGATGTCGCTCAGGTGCAGCAGCAGCGCGTACGAGGCGCCGTCGAGGCCGGGGTGCACCCGGGCGGCCAGGGACAGCGACACGCTGCGGGCGCGGCCGAACAGCTTCGACAGCTCCCGCTCAAGATCCTGGGCGGCGTCCTCGCGCCCGCCCGCAGGTCCCTCGGTCACCATGTCCCTTTCGTCGCGCTTGGGGGAAACCTAACCGCAGCGGCGGGCCGTCCCACCCGCCGGGCGGACCGGGCCGCCCCCGAGAGGCCCAACCAGTGGTTCACCGGCCTCCGGGGGGTGACACCTCCAGTAGCCTGGTGCCGCCCCAGGGACCGCCCGAGAGGTGGAGTGCGCCCCCGACCATGCCAGCCGACGGCGATCTGAGCCCCATCCCGACCTCCCGCCCGCGGGCGGAGTCCCCGACCGCGGTCAGCACCATGGTGCGCCTGGTCCGGGAGAGCTTCGCGCTGGTCGAGGCGCACCTGGACGAGGTCACCCGGTCCTTCCACGCCAACCTGTTCACCATCTCGCCCGGCGCCAGGGAGATGTTCCCGATCAACATGGAGGTGCACCGCTCCCCACTGCTGCTCGTCCTCGTGCGCACCATGCAGATGGTCGACCGCCCCGACGACCTGGTCCCGTACCTGCGCGACCTCGGTCGCGACCACCGCAAGTTCGGCGCGGGCAGCGACCACTACGAGGCTGTCGGCACGGCCCTCATCCACGCCGTCCGCGAGTACTCCGGCCCCGCCTGGACCGACGACGTGGAACGGGCCTGGGCCGAGGCGTACACCATCGTGGCCCGCGCCATGCTCGAAGCGGCGGCGGAGGACGCCGACGAACCCGGCTACCGCACCGCGGAGGTCGTCGAGCACGAGCGGATCGGCTGGGACCTGGCGGTGATCCGGGTCCTGCCGTCCTCACCGATGCCCTACCGCCCGGGCCAGTACGTCAGCGTGGAGGTCCCGCAGCGCCCCCGGCTCTGGCGCAACCTCTCCCCGGCCAACGCCCCCGACGACGAGGGCGTGCTGGAGTTCCACGTCCGCGCCGTCGACGGCGGCTGGGTCAGCCGCTCCCTGGTCGCCCACGCCCAACTCGGCGACGAGTGGAAGATCGGCGCCCCGATGGGCCACCTCGCGGTGGACCGCACGTCTGACCGCGACGTGCTCATGATCGCGGGCGGCACCGGCATCGCCCCACTGCGCGCGATCATCGAGGAACTGGCCCAGTGGGGCCAGAACCCGCACGTCCACCTGTTCACCGGCGGCCGCGTCCGCGAGGACCTCTACGACCTCGCCCACCTGCAGAACATCGCGGTCACCAACCCCTGGCTGACGGTCATCCCGGTCCTGGAGAACGAACCGGACGTCGAAGCCGCCGAACACGGCACCCTCGCCGACGTCGTCACCCACTACGGCACCTGGGACGACTGCGACATCCTGGTCTCCGGCAGCCCCGCGATGATCCGGGCCACGGTCTCCCGCCTCCTGATCAACGGCGCCCCCCAGGACCACATCACCTACGACCCCTTCGACTGGGACTGACCCCCGCCGCCACCGAGTTGTCAGCGTAGTCAACCACCTCCGCATGACCGATCGGGATACGCGGAGGGGGAGCGGGCCGGGTGGGGACAGCGGAACGGGCAGGTCCGGTGTGGACCTGCCCGTTCCGGGGTGCGTCGAGCGGTCAGCGGCGCGACTGGGGGCGCCAGACGACCAGGGCGGTTTCCTGGCGGACCGGGACGAGGTCGTGGCGGTAGGACTTGTGGATGGCGGCCGCGGCCTGCTCGGCGACCGCGTGCACGTGGGCCAGTTCCTCCGTCAGCTCGGCCACCCTGGTGCGCAGGGCGTCGACCTCGTTCTCCAGTTCGATGATGCGCTTGATGCCCGCGAGGTTGACCCCCGCCTCCTGGGAGAGGCGTTGGACCTCGCGGAGGAGGGCGATGTCGCGGACCGAGTACCGGCGGCCGCCCCCGGAGGTGCGGCCGGGGGAGACCAGGCCCATGCGGTCGTAGCTGCGCAGGGTTTGCGCGTGCAGGCCAGAGAGCTGGGCGGCGACCGAGATGACGAAGACGGGGGTGTCCTCGTCGGCTCCCGGTGGGAACGGGTTCACTACTGCCTCGCCTTCTCCACCATGGCGGTCAGCTCGGGACGGGGGTCGTGCTGCTTGGTGGCCTCCGCGTACGACTGCAGGGCCGCGGTGGCCGCGTCGTCCAGCTTGGCCGGGACGGAGACCTGGAGGGTGACCAGGAGGTCGCCGGTGTTGCCGTCGCGCTTGGCGACGCCCTTGCCGCGGACCCGTAACACCCGGCCCGAGGGGGTGCCCGGGGCGACGCGGGCGGTGACGACGCCCTCCAGGGTGGGCACCGTGAGGGTGGTGCCCAGGGCCAGTTCGGCGAAGGTCACCGGGACCTTGAGGGTGAGGTTGTTGCCGTCGCGGCCGAAGACCGGGTGCGGGGTGACGTGGACGCGGACGTACAGGTCGCCCGCCGCCGCCCCGTTGGAGCCGGGTTCGCCCTGGCCGGACAGGCGGATGCGCTGGTCGTCCTCGACGCCCGCGGGGATGCGGACGGTGAGGGTGCGGGTCTTGGTGCTGACGCCGTCGCCTGCGCACTCCGGGCAGGGGTCGTCGACGATGCGGCCGGTGCCCCGGCAGTCGCGGCAGGGCTCGCTGAAGGCGAAGGCGCCCTGGCTGCGGCTGAGCAGGCCCACGCCGCCGCAGGTGGCGCAGGTTCGCGGGGTGGTGCCCGGGCGGGCACCGGAACCGGCGCAGGTCTCGCAGGTCGTCGGGCTGGACAGGCGCAGCGGCACCGTCGCGCCCTTGACCGCCTCCAGGAAGTCGATGCGGACCTCGGTCTCCACGTCCGCGCCGCGGCGGGCGCGGGGTGTGGCGGCGGCACCGCGACCGCGGCCGAACAGGTTGCCCAGCATGTCGCCGAACCCGCCGCCCGCACCGGCGCCGCCCGCGGCCTGGCCGAAGATGTCGCTGAACGACCCCGGGCCACCGGGCGCACCGCCGCCGAAGCCGCCGCGGAAACCGCCCGCGCCGAACATGGAGCGGGCCTCGTCGTACTGCTTGCGCTTCTCCGCGTCGCCGAGCACGCCGTAGGCCTCGGACACGGCCTTGAACCGCGCCTCGGCCTTGTCGTTGCCCGGGTTGGCGTCGGGGTGCAGTTCGCGGGCGAGCTTGCGGTACGCCTTCTTGATCTCGGCGTCCCCGGCGTCGGAGGAGACGCCCAGCTCGCGATAGAAGTCCTTGTCGATCCAGTCCCTGGCACTCACCGGACGTCCCCTCCTTCCGTTCAGTCCGCCGAGGCGGTGGTCGGCTCGGCGTCGGTCACCGCGACGAGCGCGGCGCGCACGACCCGGTCGCCGAAGCGGTAACCCCGGCGGAGCACACCGGTGACCGTCGGCCCGTCGACGTCCGGGGAGGTGCTGTGCTGCACCGCCTCGTGCACGGACGGGTCGAACGGCTCGCCCTCGTGCCCGAATGCCTCCAGCCCGGTCTTGGTGAGGACCGCGCTGAACTTGTCGGCCACCGCCTTGAACGCGCCGGTCAGGTCGCCGTGCGCCTCGGCCCGCTCGACGTCGTCGAGCACCGAGAGGAACTCGACCACGACCTGGGCCTTGGCGCCCGCGACGACCGACTCCCGGTCGCGCTCGACGCGCTTGCGGTAGTTGGCGTACTCGGCCTGCAGGCGCTGCAGGTCGGCGGTGCGCTCGTCGAGCTGGGCCTTGACCTCGGCGGCCGGGTCGATCTCCGCCGCCGGTTCCTCGATGACGACCTCGCCCGAGATGACCTCGGCGCCGCCCTCGGGTTCGGACGGGGCGTGGGTGGTCGAGGACTCCTCGACCACCTCGCCCTCGCGCACAACCTGAGGCTCCTCGGCGGAGGTCTCGTCGCTGTGCTTGTCGGTCACTTCTTGTCCTTGTCCTCGTCGACGATCTCGGCGTCCACCACGTCGTCCTCGGGCTTGGCGCCTGCCTGGGCGCCCTCGGCACCCGCGGCGGCGTCGGCCCCGGTGTTGGCGTAGAGCGCGGAGCCCATGGCCTGCGACTCGGTGCTGAGCTTCTCCATCGCCGACTTGATCGCGGCGATGTCGGTGCCCTTGAGCGCCTCGGTGGCCTCGGCGATCGCGGCGTTGACCTTGTCCTTGGCCTCGGCCGGGAGCTTGTCGTCGTTGTCCTTGACGAACTTCTCCGTCTGGTAGACGAGGGTCTCGGCCTGGTTGCGGACGTCGGCTTCCTCGCGGCGCTTCTGGTCCTCCTCGGCGTGCGCCTCGGCGTCCTTGACCATCCGGTCGATGTCCTCCTTGGGCAGCGCCGAGCCGCCGGTGATGGTCATCGACTGCTCCTTGCCTGTGCCCAGGTCCTTCGCGTTGACGTGCACGATGCCGTTCGCGTCGATGTCGAAGGTGACCTCGATCTGCGGCACGCCCCGGGGGGCGGGCGGCAGGCCGGTCAGGTCGAAGGTGCCCAGCTTCTTGTTGTCCGCGGCGAAGTCGCGCTCGCCCTGGAACACCTGGATGCCCACGGTGGTCTGGTTGTCGTCGGCGGTGGAGAAGATCTCCGAGCGCTTGGTCGGGATGGTGGTGTTGCGCTCGATGAGCTTGGTGAACACCCCGCCCTTGGTCTCGATGCCCAGCGACAGCGGGGTCACGTCGAGCAGCAGGACGTCCTTGACCTCGCCCTTGAGCACACCGGCCTGGAGTGCGGCGCCGATGGCCACGACCTCGTCCGGGTTCACGCCCTTGTTGGCCTCGCGGCCGCCGGTCAGCTCCTTGACCAGCTCGGCGACGGCGGGCATGCGGGTGGAACCACCCACGAGCACCACGTGGTCGATCTCGCCGATGGACACGCCCGCGTCCTTCACCACGTTGTTGAACGGGGTGCGGGTGCGGTCGAGCAGGTCGGAGGTGATGCGCTGGAACTCGGCCCTGGTCAGGTTCTCGTCGAGGAACAGCGGGTTCTTGTCCGCGTCGACGGTGATGTAGGGCAGGTTGATGTTGGCGCTGTTCGAGCTGGACAGCTCGATCTTCGCCTTCTCGGCGGCCTCGCGGATGCGCTGCAGCGCCATCTTGTCCTTGGTGAGGTCGATGCCGCTGGAGGACTTGAACTTGTCCACCAGCCAGTCGACGATCCGCTGGTCCCAGTCGTCGCCGCCGAGGTGGTTGTCACCGGAGGTCGAGCGGACCTCCACGACGCCGTCGCCGATCTCCAGCAGCGACACGTCGAAGGTGCCGCCGCCGAGGTCGAAGACCAGGATGGTCTGCTCCTTGGCGCCGCCCTTGTCCAGCCCGTAGGCCAGCGCGGCCGCGGTCGGCTCGTTCACGATCCGCAGCACGTTGAGGCCCGCGATCTGCCCGGCCTCCTTGGTGGCCTGGCGCTGGGCGTCCTCGAAGTAGGCGGGGACGGTGATCACCGCGTCGGTGATGGTCTCGCCCAGGTACGCCTCGGCGTCGCGCTTGAGCTTCATGAGCACCCGCGCGGAGATCTCCTGCGCGGTGTAGTCCTTGCCGTCGAGCTCGGTCTTCCAGTCCGTGCCGATGTGCCGCTTGACCGAGCGGACCGTGCGGTCCACGTTGGTCACGGCCTGGTTCTTCGCGGGCTGTCCGACCAGCACCTCGCCGTTCTTGGCGAACGCCACGATGGACGGGGTCGTCCGCGAGCCCTCCGAGTTGGCGATGACCGTCGGTTCACCGCCCTCGAGGACGGCGACGACGGAGTTGGTCGTCCCCAGGTCGATGCCGACCGCACGCGCCATGATTTCCTCCTGCTTGACCCTGTGGTGTCCTGTCGGGTTGAGCTTACCGGACTCAAGTTCGAGACTTGAGTCGAACCCGCTCAACCTTCCTGACTCCCACAACGAGGCACCCCGGGAAGTTGTTCCCGGGGTGACCTGGCTCTCACCGCTGTTCCCTCAGGCGAAGCCGATGGTGATGTCCCCGGAGTTCGCGTCGAGGTCGAGGTGGTTCGCCGCCCCCGGGTCGTCACCGACCCGGTTGTCCACCTCGCCGCTGTCGCTCTTGGCCGACACCCGGTACGCCCCGCGCGGCACGGTGACCTGGATCGACCCGCTGGAGGCGTGCGCGGCGACCCCGGCCGCCCTGGCCGCCCGGATGGTGATGTCCCCCGAGTCGGCCTCGACCGCCACGGTGTCCCCGGTGTCGACCAGCTCGACCGAGCCGGAACTCGCGGCCACCCGGACCGGCCCCCCGACCTCCCGCACGGTCACCGACCCGGACGCGGACCGCACGTCGACCGCCGCGGCCCCCCGGACCTCGACGTCCCCCGACGACGACTCCCCGAGCACCCGCACCCCCTCGGGCACCACGACGGTGTAGTCGACCCAGCAGTTGCGCTCCCCGCACCCCGAGAGCACCAGCTCGTCCCCCTCGACCCGGAACGTCGCCCCCGGCCGGGAGCCGCCGTAGCCGATGTCGCGGTGCACGCTCGCGGTCTCCCCGACGCTGATCCGGACCGACCCGGAGTCGGTGTCCAGGCGGACCCCGCGCACCGCCTGCTCCACCTCCGCGTCGTCGGAGAACCGCTCCTGCTGCTGGAACGCCCCGCACCCGGTGAGCACCCCGCTGAGCACGCCACCCACCCCGACGGCCAAGAGCACCGCCACCACCCGCCGACCCATTTCGTCCCCCTCCTGCGGCAACCCGACAGCCGGAACGCTATTGACCACGGGCGGCGCGAACCATCAGGGAGACCCCCGACCCACCCCTGAGGTTGCCCCTACCTCCGGTTGGCGGCGAACCTCCATCCCACCTGCTCCGTTCGGGGTGGAGCGTCCCCTGTGGACCGGGACGGCCCGAACCCGGTCAGCGCAGCGGTTCCAGCAGGTGCTCGACCACCGGGAGCAGCTCGGCCGCGGTCGGCGGGTCGTCGTCGATCAGGCCCTGGAGCAGGATGCCGTCGACCCCGGCGAGGAAGGCCCGGAACCCGACCTCGTCGGGCTGGCGGCCGAGGCTGGTGAGCACGTCGAGCCACTGGCGGGCGGCCGGGCGCAGGGCCGGGCGGCGGGCGGCCAGCAGGTACAGCTCGTACTCGGCCATGGTGCGGCCGCGCTGCGGCCCGAGCGCTTCGGCGAGCGTCTCGGCGACCGCGCCCGCCTGGCTGCGGCCCTTGATCCGGCTGGACTCGATCCGGTCCCGGATCAGGGTGGCCAGCCGCTCGGCCGACCAGGTGAGGGTGCCGACGACCAGGTCGTCCAGGGAGGCGAAGTGGTAGGTGAGCGATGCGGGCGGCACCCCGGCCTCGGCGGCGACGGTGCGGTGGGTGACGCCCGCGACCCCGTCGCGCTCGATCACCCGGAGCGCGGCCTCGACGATCTCGGTCCGCCTGCGGTCGCCGCGGGCGCGGCGGCCGTCGACGCGGCGGTAGGCGGTGCTCACCCGCGGCCGGGTTCGACGCCGCTGACCAGTGCGGGGAGCACAATTGCGCCGCACCGGGGTGACAATTTCCGGCTTGATCCGCTCGCCGCCTCGCCGACCGGGGTGAGGACCAGCAAAATGAACGCCAACATGACCGCCAAGTTACCTGGACGATCGTCCAGGTAGTCCGGAGGTCTGCGCCACACTTGTCCGACTTAGGCTTCGCTTACCTGGTTACTGGCGAGTAAGAAGGCGTAGGGTCTCGCCCCAAACCGACTGACGGAAGGTCACCACAGCATGGGTGCCGTGCAGCTAATCCTCGGTCTGATCGCCGTCGCGGTCAGTCTCGTGGCCTGGAGCATGTTCGTTCGCACGATCCTGCGAATGGTGAAGGTCGTCCAGCTCGGGCAGCCCGACCCGACCCGCAACGGCCCGTTCGTGCCCAGGATGAAGACGCTGATCACCGAGTTCGCCGCGCACACGCGGATGAACAAGTTCCGGCACGTCGGCTGGGCGCACTGGCTGGTCATGTGGGGCTTCCTGGTCGGCTCCGCGGCGCTGTTCGAGGCCTACGGCGAGGTGTTCGTCCCCACCTGGGGCTGGCCGGTCCTCGACCACTGGAACCTGTGGCACCTGCTGATGGAGCTGCTCGGCGTGGCCACCATCATCGGCGGCGTCGCGCTGGTGATCATCCGCCAGCGCAACCACCCGCGCCGGGCCGACCGCCAGTCGCGCTTCCAGGGCTCGAACTTCTGGCAGGCGTACTTCGTCGAGGCCGTGGTGATCTTCGAGGGCATCGGCATCCTCGGCGTCCGCGCGGGCAAGGCCGCGCTCGGCGCGCACGAGCTGCCCACCTGGGCCGCGTTCGTGTCCAACCCGCTCGGCGAGATCCTGCCCGCCAGCCCGAACCTGGTCTCCGCACTGGCGTTCATCAAGCTCATGGGCGCGATGGTCTGGGTCTACGTCGTCGCCAAGTACATGACGATGGGCGTGGCCTGGCACCGGTTCAGCGCGTTCTTCAACATCTACTTCAAGCGCGAGGCCGACGGCGGGGTGGCGCTGGGCGCCCTCAAGCCGATGATGTCCGACGGCAAGCCGCTCGACTTCGAGGAGGCCGACCCCGAGAAGGACGTCTTCGGCGCGGGCAAGGTCGAGGACTTCACCTGGAAGGGCTGGCTGGACTTCACCACCTGCACCGAGTGCGGCCGCTGCCAGTCGCAGTGCCCCGCGTGGAACACCGGCAAGCCGCTGTCGCCGAAGCTGGTCATCACCCAGCTCCGCGACCACGCCTACGCCAAGGCGCCCTACCTCCTCGCCGGGGGCAAGAAGGACATGATGGGCGAGGAGATCGGCCTCACCGGCGACAACCCGCACGCGGGCATCGACGTGCTGGCACTGGCCGAGGCCGAGCGCCCGCTGATCGGCGGCGTGGACGAGCTGGGCGTCATCGACCCCGAGGTGCTGTGGTCGTGCACCACCTGCGGCGCCTGCGTCGAGCAGTGCCCGGTGGACATCGAGCACGTCGACCACATCGTCGACATGCGCCGCTACCAGGTGCTGATCGAGTCGAACTTCCCGTCCGAGCTGGGCGGCATGTTCAAGAACCTGGAGAACAAGGGCAACCCCTGGGGCCAGAACGCCAAGGACCGGCTCGCCTGGACCGAGGAACTGGACTTCGAGGTGCCGGTGTTCGACGGTGAACTGGCCGCCGACACCGAGTACCTGTTCTGGGTCGGCTGCGCGGGCGCGTTCGAGGACCGGGCGAAGAAGACCACCCGGGCCGTCGCCGAGCTGCTGCACACCGCGGACGTGAAGTACGTGGTCCTCGGCTCCGAGGAGACCTGCACCGGTGACCCGGCGCGGCGCGCGGGCAACGAGTTCCTGTTCCAGATGCTGGCGCAGCAGAACGTCGAGGTCATCAACAGCGTCTTCGAGGGTCGCGAGGCTGGCAAGCGCAAGGTCGTCGTGACCTGCGCGCACTGCTTCAACACGCTGGCGAACGAATACCCGCAGCTCGGCGGCAAGTACGAGGTCGTGCACCACACGCAGCTGCTGAACAAGCTGGTGCGCGAGCGGCGCCTGGTGCCGGTGGCCAAGGTCGCCGAGGACGTCACCTACCACGACCCGTGCTACCTGGGCCGCCACAACAAGATCTACGAGGCGCCGCGCGAGCTGGTCGGCGCGTCCGGGGCGAAGCTGCGGGAAATGCCGCGGCACGAGGAGCGCTCGATGTGCTGCGGCGCCGGTGGCGCCCGGATGTGGATGGAGGAGCGGATCGGCAAGCGGATCAACCTGGACCGGGTCGACGAGGCGCTGAGCACGGCGCCGTCGAAGATCGCCACGGGTTGCCCGTTCTGCCGCGTGATGCTGACCGACGGCGTCACCGCCCGCCAGGCCGACGGCGCGGCGGGCGAGCACGTCGAGGTGGTGGACGTGGCGCAACTGCTGCTCGCCGCGGTCAAGCGGGGCCAGACCGAGCCCGCCGACACCCCGACCGACGAGGTGGGCACCGGCACGCCGCTGCCGGACGAGGACAAGTCGCCCACCGCGGGCAACTGACCTGACCCGAGAAGGGGCCGCGACCTGCTGGTCGCGGCCCCTTCCGCATTTCCAGGTGTTCGCGATGTGGGATAGTGGTTCCGCAATGCAGGATCACTTAGCTACGTTAACGATATGACCGAGACCGCTGACCGCACCCGGAGGCGGTGGCTGATCCTCGCCGTCGCCGTCGCGGGCCAGGCCGCCACCAGCACCCTCGTCTACGGGCTGCCGTTCCTGATCCCCGCCCTGCGCGCGGCCGAGGACCTCGACCTCGCCCAAGCGGGCGGCATCACCGTCGCCCCGGTGCTGGGCGTGCTGGTGGCGCTGATCGCCTGGGGCGCGGCGGCCGACCGGTTCGGCGAGCGGGTCGTGATGACCATCGGCATGACCGGCACCGGCGTGGGCGCCCTGGCCGCGGCGCTGCTGCCCGGCATCCCGGCGCTGGCGGCGTCGCTGGTCGTCGCCGGGGTGTTCTCCGCGTCGATCAGCGCGGCCAGCGGGCGGGCGGTGCTGGGCTGGTTCGGCCCCACCGAGCGCGGGCTGGCCATGGGCATCCGCCAGACCTGCCAACCGATCGGCGTCGGCATCGCGGCGCTGGCGCTGCCCCCGGCGGCCGGGGCGTTCGGCTACCGGGCGGCGCTGCTGGTGCCCGCCGCGCTGTGCCTGGTGTGCGCGGTACTGGTGGCGCTGGCACTGCTGGACCCACCGCGCCAACCCGCGAAGTCCGTGGCGGCCACCCGCTCGCCCTACCGCGGCGGGCGGCTGGTGCGGGTGCACCTGGCCAGCGCGCTGCTGGTGGTGCCGCAGTTCGTGGCGGGCACGTTCGCGCTGACCTACCTGGTGTCCGAACAGGACTGGAACCCGGTGGCCGCAGGCGCGCTGCTGGCGGCGGTGCAGGCCCTCGGCGCAGCGGGCCGGATCGGCGCGGGCGTGTGGTCCGACCGCGTCGCCAGCCGGATGCGGCCGATGCGCGCCATCGCCGCCGGGGCGGCGCTGGCCCTGGTGCTGTGGGCGGTCGGCGACCAGGTGGCGCCCTGGCTGGCGGCGGTCGGCCTGGTCGCCACGATGGTCATCTCGGTCACCGACAACGGCCTCGGCTTCACCGCGACCGCGGAGCTGGCGGGCCCGTTCTGGGCGGGGCGGGCGCTGGGCATCCAGAACACCGGGCAGAACGCGGTGGCCCTCGCCGTCGCCCCGGTCTTCGGCGCGCTGGTGCCCGCCGCGGGGTGGGTGTGGGCACTGCTGATCGCGGCGGTCGCCCCGGTGGCGGCGATGGCGCTCACACCGGTGAAGGGTGAGGAGATCGGCTAGCGGCACCGGAGCGGGCCGACAGCCTGCACCGGGCGGAGCTGTCCACGGCCCCGGAACCGGGGGCACCCACGGGCGTGATGCCGTGACCCGCGCCACAGCCGATTGCCCCTGACACCGGTGTGAGCGGTGAGGATGACCGCGGAGCCCGGAACCACCGGGCCGATCACACCGGAGGCGGCAGAAGATGGGACAGGCGTGGGGTTTCAGCAGGCATGGCGGGCCCGAGGTGCAGGAGTTCTTCGACCGCCCCGACCCCGCCCCCGGTCGCGGTGAGGTGCTGATCCGGGTCGACGTCGCGGGCGTGAACCCCCTCGACCACCTCCTGCGCGCGGGTCTGGTCCCCGGGCTCGACGGCGGGCGCCCGTTCCCCCGCGTCCTGGGCGTGGAGGCAGCGGGAACCGTTCTCGCCCTGGGCGAGGGCGTCGACGGGCTCGAGGTGGGCGACGCGGTCTTCGGCTTGGCACTCACCGGTGGCGGCACCTACGCCGAGACGACGGTGCTGTCCGCGCAGAACACCGCTCGCACCCCGGTGGGCCTGTCCGCGACCGTGGCGGCAACGCTGCCGGTGGCCGGGACGACCGCGGTGGACGCGCTCGACCAGCTCGACCTCCCGGCAGGCGCCACGGTCCTGGTCAACGGGGTCGGGGGCGGGGTCGGACTCGCAGTCGCCCGGCTGGCCGCCGGGCGCGAGCTGCGCGTGATCGGCACCGGGAGCACCGCCAAGCGCGAGTCCGCCGAGGCCGTCGGGGTGCGGTTCATCGACTACACCGCCGAGGACGTCGTCGCCGCGGCACGCGAGCTGGTTCCGCACGGCGTCGACGGGATCGTCGACCTGGTCGGCGGCACCTCGCTGCGGGCGGTCGCCCCACTGGCGGGCGACCCCCGCAACGTCATCGCCGTGGGTGACGTGTCCGTGCCCGACCTCGGCGGGCGCCTGGTCGAGCGCCGCATCGACCGCGAGGACCTGGAGCGATCCGCCCGGCTGGCCCTCGACGGAGTCCTCACACCCGTGATCACCACGGTCCACCCGCTCTCCGACGCACCGGCCGCCCTCGCCACCGTCGAGAACGGCCACAGCTCGGGCAAAGTTGTCATCAAGGTGGCATGAGAACCGCCTCGACCCACCCCGGCCACCGACCGCGGGACAGGATCGTGTACCCTTTGATCGTCTTGCGGATGTAGTTCAATGGTAGAACATCAGCTTCCCAAGCTGAATACGCGGGTTCGATTCCCGTCATCCGCTCCAAGCTTGTTTTAGCAGCTCAGAGGCCCTGTAACCGGATCTTCGGTCACAGGGCCTCTGCTGTTGGGGCACCCCCTCGTGCAACGAGCGTGCAACTAGCTCTCGGTGGGTTTCTCCCGGTGCCGGTCGACCAGCGCGGACAGCCGGTCAGCGATCGTGAGGTCCGCCTCACTGGTCGCCCGCTGGTAGATCAGCGCGGCCCGCATGTCGTCGTGCCCCGGCATCGACCTTCACGTCATGAAGCGCTGGATCGCCCAAGCCTGCATCCCTAGCGCAGCCTCCGCCGCAGTGGTCCACGAAAGCCATCTCCGGCCCGGCACAGTCGCCCCGCCAGACGATCCGGGCCCGATACCTCCGAGGTCATCAAGGTCTATCCTGCCAACACTTTGTGTTCAGTGGTTTCTGAAACACCTCTCGGCCGGAGCCAGCCGCCAAATCAAATTTTCATCTACGCAGTACTATTTTATGACTCTCGAACAATTGCAACAAAAGAGACCCTTCCAGAGGACCGCTGCTCAGCAATCACCTTCCCCGCATCAAAGTCAGTCAGGGTGGTGGTGCAAGTTCCACGCGTGGGTGTCGTGGTGATCGTCAGAGTGCCGTCTCCATAGCCTGGCGCCGTTCCATAATTCTCCGAGAAACTGGATTGGCCACCTACTCCGGCCGTCGTGGGGTTTCGACCTACCAAAGCTTTCCGAGGTTCCCCGGATCCATACTGCGCGGTGACATTCGCAACCCCGTCGTCGCCGCAGTCAACCGTCGCAGCAATAGAACTAGGGTGCGTGACACTCGGTACCGTAGCCGTAGCCGTAGCCGGCGGCGCTGGCGCTGGGGAGTTCGAGCAACCCGCAGTAATTACAACCAACGAAGACAGTGTCACCAATGACATAAATCGTCGGGTCGATCGAGAAAAGCGATTACGACAGCCTTCAATAATTCTCATTCGTCCCACTCGTTTCAATGCAAGAACGGCGACCGGTCCGGTCGATGCTCACAGGCCAAAGGTCTACCTGACAGGTCGACATGCGCCATAGGGATGTTACTCTCCAGCGCCGACCGCAAGGCAAGCGTCGGGACACTGCCAGCCAACTTCAGGTTTGTGACGAGGATGTCCACGGTGACCACATGAGAACGTGACAGCCGCTACGTCGCGGGGTGCAGCTCCAAGCTGAACACGCGGGTTCGATTCTCGTCATCCCACTCCAGAGCTGTTCCACCAACCAAAGGCTTTGTAAGCGGATTTCCGACTACAGGGCCTCTGCTGTTACGGCTACCCCCTCATGCAACGAACGTGCGACTAGCTCTCGGTGGGCTTCTCCCGGTGCCGGTCGACCAGCGCGGACAGCCGGTCAGCGATCGTGAGGTCCGCCTCACTGGTCGCCCGCTGGTAGATCAGCGCGGCCCGCATGTCGTCGTGCCCCATGCGCGCCATGAGGTCCTTGGTGCTGACCCCGGCCTGAGCCGCCCAGATGTTGCCCGCGTGCCGCAGGTCGTGAAAGTGCAGGCCCTTGAGCCCCATCTCCGCCACCAGCTCGGTCCACTTCACCCGCTGACTGAAGTTGGACCGCCGAAGCGCACGCTTCTTCTCCCCGGTGAAGACCAGGGCGTCCGCCGCAGGCCCGGTGAACTCGGCCAGGTGCGCGACCAGGTCAGCCCGGATCGCCACGGGCACCGCGAGCGTCCGCACACCGGCCCGCGACTTCGGCGGCCCGATGACGAGCCCCTGCCCAACCACCTCCGTGAACGCCTGACTGACCCGGACCCAACTGCCGTCCTCCGCCACGTCGCATCGACGCAGCGCCGAGACCTCACCCCACCGAAGCGTGCAGAACGCGGTCAGCAGGATCATCACGCGGTACCGCCGCACCGGCATCCGGTCAGCCAACTCGAACACCTGCGCCACCGACAACACCGGCCGCTCAGCGGCGGACTCCTGATCAGCACCACGAATCCGGCAGGGGTTCCGAACCAAGATCCGGTCATCATCGACAGCGGTGTTGAAGACCGCCCGCAGCAACCGGTACGCCTTTGCGATCATGGTTTCAGAAACGCCACCGGTGATGAGATCAACCCGCCATTGTCGAACAACTGCGGTCGTGACCTTTCCCATTGCCATATCACCGAGCCGGTCTTGCAGGTACTTCGAGTGAAGCCACCGGTACAGCTCGACTGTCCGAGGGCTCAGTTTCGGCCGCTGAGTGATCCACTGCTCGATGTAGTCGCCGAGCTTGACCTTCGACTTCTCCGGGTCCGCCCACTCACCGGCCATCATCAGGCTTTCAACCTTGACGAGGAACTTCTCTGCGGCCGTCTTGCTCTCGAACGTCTCCGGTGCCCACCGCCGCTGCCCATCCGGCCCGAGGTAACCGGCTTGGAACCGCCCAGACGGCAGCTTGCGCACGGACCCGAACCGACGCCGCCTCTTGCCTGCCATCAGGCCACCTCCCGCAGGTGCGCCCACACCGACGCCGAGGTGACCGGCTCAACCCGACCATCAGCAAGGAACGAGTCCAGGTCTTCAAGCCCCAAGCGCACGTGCGCACCGACCTTGTGGAACGCGATTCGCCGCTCAGCCACTATGCGCCGCACGAACCGCACCGAAGTGTTCAGGTAGTGAGCCGCTTCCTGCACTGTCAGGTATCTCTTTTCCATGTCTCCCCCTGGTCAAGCCGCGAGCGCTTGGGTTGCTGAAAGATTCGGCTGTTGCGCCGCGAGTAGCGCGGCGTCATATTCGGCTCTCCACCGGATGCGTTCGGATATGGCGTGCATCAGCAGGTGAGCCCGTGGTGGCACGTTCGGATCACCGGGTTGGACCTTGTGCCAGACCTGCCGGGATCGGTCGGGTTCGGCCTTGACGATCCCGACCTCAGCGAGGGCCTGGGCGACGAATGCCTTCCGGTCCGCCCGGTGGTCGGCGAGGGTCTTTCCCGACCACTTCCGCGAGACCAGCACCCGCCGCCCGGGGAGCCCGAGCGTGGTCCGGCGGTGTGCCCGGCCCTTGCAGTGCCCCGGGATGGTCTTGCTGGTGGTCCCCAGCGGTTGGACCCCGTAGAGCAGCCACACCGCGCAGCGAGGGGAGCAGGGCGTCACCGAGAGCTGTTCGTGCAGCCGGTCGTGGTGGTCGTGTTGCCGGTCGGTGTCGGCGGTGATGACTTCACCGGTGGACTTCGTCAGGTACTTGGTGAGGTAGCCGATGTGCCGCCCGGCCTGCTCGCTGCCGCCCAGGATGCCCTTGGAGTGCACTTGCGCCCCGAAGGTGACCACGTGCGCCGGGTGCTCCACGGCCTCCACCGCATCAGCCCACTGCGTCAGCGGCTCCCGGGTGTCCGGGTCGACAAAGCGACCGTCAGCCCACACCGGCACCCGGTCCCCGGGGTAGACCAGCTCGTCATGCGCAGGCCACCAGACCTGGAGGTAGGTGGCCGCCGTGACCTGCCGGATGACCTCGTGCGGGATGGACCCCCGGATAGCGGCGTGCAGGTGCGGTGCGGCCCGCTTCTGCGGCTCCACGGTGGCGAAGTACTGCACATCCCAGCCCACGACCCGGCGGAGGTTCTGCCACCACCGGTCGATCAGGGAGGCGAAGTGCACCGCGTCCCGGGCCGCCCGCCGGTAGTCGTACCTGCCCGGGTTCACTGGCGACCCGTCACTGCGGACCGGTCCGTAGGAATCGCAGGTCAGGGTGATGAACATCGACGGGCGATAGCCCCCGGCGTACTCCCGGCCCAGGGTGCGCTTTTCGACCTTCCGCCGAGGCAGATTCGGCGCGTCCTGCCGCCGCCTGGTCGACCGCTTCGGAGCCTTCTTGCCCGCGCCGTCGGGATTGGGCATCCGCCCACGCACCCCCAGCGCGTGCAGCTCGTCATCAACGGTGCGGATCTCTTCGCGGAGTTCGTCCGCGTCCCCGGCCTGACCCGCTTCGACCGCCTCCCGGTAAGCCGCCACGAGATCGGCCCGGTACTCCACGACCGCCCGTTGATCGGCGGTGGGCTCGCCGCGCTGGTCGACTGGTTCAGTGGTCATGTGCCAGCCCTCTCGGCACTGGACCATCCGCAACGCCCGCGCCTTCTTCGCACACGGCGCACACACAGACTCCACTGTGGACCCGCAGGGAACGCCGATGTACCGCACGGCACCGGTTTCGGATTCGGTGACCTCCATCGTGAACGGACGCACGCACACCCCATGCCGCTCAGCGGTAGCTGTGATCACGTCCGCTGACAGCGGTTCCCGAACCCGAACCACCGCGTCCTGTTCAGTGGCGCTCATGCCGCCTCACTCCCGTCCACAGCCCGGCCCGGGAACGGCATGATCGCCGCCGACGTTCCGGCCACGAAGTGCCGCAGCTCCACGAGGTCGGTGTCTGTCGGGTAGAACGCCCGAGCCCGGACCGGTTCCCGACGCCCGTCTTCCTTGACCCAGGCCACCCCGGGTGTGTGTTCGCTGATCTCATGCGCGTTCGCACCCCGAGCCCGGACACCGTCACCAAGAACCATGTCCACCTGGGTGGCCTCATCCAGGCGCAGCGCGGCCCGGGTGGTGAACAGGTTGCGGAAGGGCACGATTTCCTTGCGCGGGTCCTGCACCAACGCCAGCACCCCGAACCCCGGTGCCCGCCCCTGTGAGGTGATTGTCTGCAACGCTGTCTGCGCCCGTTCCCGCAGCTTGCGGTCGGGTTGGTAGGCGATCAGGTCGGCCAGCTCATCGACCACCAGCAGCGTGAACGGCTCCCCGGTGGCGTGGGACCACCAGCGGCGTACACCCCGGTACCGCCCGGCCCGCTCCCGTACCTCCACCGCGACCTGTTCCAGCAGCTCCACAGCGGCCGGGCCGTTGTCATAGGCGAGCCGGTGGAACAGCTCCGGTGCCTGCCCCAGCTCCATCCCGCCCTTGGGGTCGATGCCCACCAGGCGCACGGCCCCGGACCGGATCAGCGGTGCGAGAGCCCACAGCACCGCCCACAGGATTGAGCTCTTGCCTGCCCCTTGGACCCCGACGACCAGGTGTTGCCCGCCGAGGAGTCGCAGCCGCCAGGGCTTGCCGGTCTCGGTGCGGCCGATGGTCACCCGGCGGAGATCCACCGCGGCTTCCTCCGCCAACTTCGGCACCGGCAACACCCGGGCCAGCGGATCAGCGTGCACCAAGTCCAACGCCAACGACCCAGGCCGCAGCACCCGCACTCGACACGACAGCGCCCCGAAGGCGTGGGCCAGCCCCGAGGCCCGCGCCTCCCACTGCTCCGGCGCCTGCCCCTTGACCATGCGCACCCGCACGACGTCGCGCCACCAGTCCGACCGGGTTCGCCGCAGCTTCGGCAGGTACTCCCGTCCCCGTGCCTTCCCATCCAAGGAGGTCAGCCGCATCACTGTTCGCCACTGCGGCGCGTAGACGAACGCCCGCCGAACCTCGGTGCGCCCCCACCGCGTCCACCTGCGGAACCCGTCCACATCGCGCCAGCACCACGCCGCGAGACCCGCAGCGACGACGAGGGCCAGGCCGCCGAGCCACCACGGCCCGAGCCGATAGACCCCCACACCCATCAGCCCCGCAATGACCGAGGTCGGGTAGTACCAGGCCAGCCGCACGACCTTGGCGAGCAGCCACACCACCACCACGACCGCCGCCACCGGGGCCAGCACGAGCTTCGCCTTCCCGGGCAGCAACGTCCACCACGGCAGCCGAGGCCGCGACACCTCCAACGGGGCCGGGTCAACCCACCGACTGTTCCCGCGCCCCATCACCAACCACCCCGAACCGTGGTGTCCGAGGGCCGGGTGATCGTGCCGAACCGCAACGCCAGCACCCCGGCACATGCCGCGCATTCCCGATCACCCGGGAGCAACCGGGCGAAGCGCCTGCACGTGTCACATCGCGTCCGGGTGACCCCACTTGACCGGGCACCGGGAGGTTCTTCTACTGTTGCCATCGTCTGCTCCTGCGAGTGGACAGGCACAGAAGCGGAGGCCGCCAAACCAACCCGCTTCTGTGCCCATGCTTGACATGCACCCCAATGGGGGCGTGCTTCACCGCCACACGACCAGCGTGTGTTTGATTATCCACAATGGACTTGTCAGATCAGGTTGTGAACACTTTCCGGGTCAACAGCTCGTAGGACTTGTGCGCGTCGTAAGCGTCTCGGGTCAGGTCAGCCACGACCCCTTCGTAGAAGCCGACATCGTCCGGGTGGTCCAGGACGAACGAGACCGTCCGGTGATCAAGGCAGACCACCGTCTGCCCCTTGACCAGAGTCACCAGCCGAAACGCCTCATCCTCGCCGAAGCCCCGATCCCGCTCCGGGACGATCCGCACCACCAGGTCCCGCTGGTCGACCAGAAGCGCCAGGTGCCGCCGCTGCTCGGCCAACACGGTCTCCGGGAACCGGGCGGACGCCAGCACCCGCTGATGCACGAACAGCGTTCCCGGAGAACGCCACCGCACCGGAAGCCACTCCTCAGACGAGGCCGCCGGGACCTTCCCGCTCATCCGCGCCTGATACGCGGTGGTCCGGAACGCCTCGGGGAGCCACCACGGAGCGACATACACCGTCCGCGCCGTGATCGTCTCCATGATCTTCACAACCTCGTCACGACGAGTACTCTCCGGCAGCTCCCGCCCCTGGACCTGGACCATCTCCTCCATCCAGTCACGACGGGACCTGTCCCACCCGAAGATCACCCCACACCCGGCGACCTCCGCGACCGAGACCGGGCGCTTGCCGTTCTCCAACCGGTTGAACGTCGCCGCCGAGATCCCCAACCGGGCGGCCATGTCCCGCACCGTGTACCCGAACCGATCCGCCTCAGCATCCACGACAGCCGCGACGATCCGCTGCTGCACCGGAGGCCACGACTCCACCATGCCCGCGTACACCGGCTCATCCCGCAGAATCAACACGCCCCGACACCTCCCGCTGCTGCCTGATACGACCCTCGATCTCTTCGGCCTTCGCCCGCTCGCGGCTCACCCAGTACAGGGCCTCATGGTGGTGCGCCCGGTCAATCTCGGCGATCCGCTCGTACACCTGCGCAGAGCGGCGGTAGAACGCCAACCGCTCAGCCAGCGGCCGACTCGGGTCAGGACAGAGCGGGCTCAACAACGCGTGCGCCTCCGCCAACGTGCGCGGCTCCTTCATCTTCTTCACCGGCGACCACCCACCCGTCCGCGCTGACCCGCTCGCATCGCCCATTCGTTGGCCTGGACCTCGAACGCCTCAGCCGCCGTACTCGCCGCCGCCGATGACCACCACGGCAGTACGGGAACCTGGGCGATCTTCCGCCACAGTCCCGCCACCGACCACGATGCTTCCGCTATCGCCCGAGCCACCCCCGGAGCCTCAGGCGGCATCTCCACGGCCTGCACGTACGCGTGGTACGCAGCCGTCCACTGCTCGGCCAACTCTTCCGGGACCGCCAGCCCCGACGCGGGGAACGACAGGATCGTCCTGCCCTGCTGTGCGGGTTTCACTGCTGCCTCCCCGCCGCGTCGAGCTGCTGCCTGCCGTCCTCGATCGCCGCCGCCAGCCGATCCAGCGCGAGCCGGTCAACGACCAGCACGACCGGGAACGCCTTCCCAAACCGGATCTCCACTCGGTCGGCGTAAGGCAGGGCCGCCGCCTGTATGGGCAGGTCGGCGTCAATGTTGATCTGCACCATGTCACGCATCCCGAGAACCCCGGGTCTCACGCGGCCGGCTTCTGCTCAACCGTGGGCTTCGCTCCCCGAACCGGAGCCCGCATCCCCGACGCCCGGAAGCTGTGCGCGATCCGCCCCTTGTTGTTGGCGTACGGGGTGATGGTCAGCCCCTCGAACTCCACCGCCGCGAACGGGAACCCGCTGGCCTTCGCCGGGGGAACCGGCTGGTGGTCAGCGGTCACCTTGACCTTGAACTCGGCCCCGAACCGCGCCGCCTCCTCGTTCGCGTCCAAGGCCCGCACGGTCCACACGAGCTGACCGGTCTCCTTGTCCCGCTCCTGCACCTTCGGCGCCGCCGGGTTGTCCGAGAACGCCATGGACGGCTCCACCCCGAGCACGAACGCGCCGAGCGGGAACACGTCCCCGAAGTCCACCGCAAACCGGGTAGGGATGACAGGCATGTCGCTGTTCCTCCTGGTCAACCACCCCGGCCTGTTCCGGGGCATGACACCAATGTCGACCAAAACGAAGGACGAGCACACCACACAGCAGGACATCTAAGGACGTCTCGCGTACCCTGAAGACGTCCCAAGACGTGATCAACCGGGGAGACCATGCCGAACGAACGACTACGAGACGCACTCCTACGCAACGGCCTGGACCTCGACCACGTCGCCAAGGCAACCAGCGTCGACCCCAAGACCGTCGAACGCTGGATCACCCAGTCCCGCACCCCCTACCCCCGCCACCGCCACACCATCGCCGCCATGGTCCGCGAGACCGAGAACTACCTCTGGCCCGACGCCGTCGCCCCTGCCAGACGATCCGAGATCGGCACATCCGAGATCATCAAGGTCTACCCCCACCGCCACTCCGTCCCTAACGACCTCTGGGAACACCTTCTGGCCGGAGCTGGCCGCTACATCGAAGTCCTCATCTACGCAGGCATGTTCCTAGCCGACAACCCCCGCCTCATCCGCACCCTCAAAGCCAAAGGCGAAAGCGGCACCAAGATCCGCATCCTCATCGGCGATCCCGCAGCCCGCGAACTCGCCCGCCGAGGCGAAGAAGAAGGCATCGGCCGCGAAGCCATCCCCGCCAAGGCCCGCAACGCCCTAGCCTTCTTCAAACCCCTGACCGACGCCCCCCACACCACCATCCGCGTCCACGGCACCACCCTCTACAACAGCATCTACCGCTTCGACGACGAAATGCTCGTCAACACCCACGTCTACGGCTTCGCCGGAGGCCACGCCCCACTCCTACACCTCCGCCGCCTCTCCGGAGGCGACCTCTTCGAGACCTACTCCGAAAGCTTCGACAGCGTCTGGGGTTCAGCCAAAACCCCCAAGTGGTAGGAGACTCACATGGCTCGTATTGACTATTACAACGACCCCAAAGCTCCAAAGCCAAATAGCATCGTCGTTGCTGTCACAGCTTATGTGGTCGACGACCAAGACAAATTGCTTTTGATACGCCGCACCGACAACGATCTTTACGCTATCCCAGGCGGAGCCTTGGAGTTGGGCGAAACCCTGACAACCACGGTAATTAGGGAAGTCAAGGAGGAAACCGGCATCGATGTCGAGGTCACGGGCTTGATCGGTGTTTACAGCAACCCGGCACACATTATTAAGTTTACAAACGGTGAAGTGCGTCAAGAATTCTCACTCTGTTTTCGCGCCACTCCCATCGGCGGCCAAGTGCAAACCAGCGACGAAAGTAAAGAAGTACTATGGATCAACCAGGCAGAGTTGGACACTCTGAATATCCACCCGTCCATTCGACTCCGCATCGAACACGGCCAGCAGAAGCGAGTGAAGCCCTATTACACGTGACCCAGTGAGTCACCGATAATCTTTCATCAACACTTTCCGCCACCGCCCTTAACTACATTTTCGCCTGTCAGGCGAACCATGTTATCGACTTGTGGAAGAAAATACGAATAAAGTCGACCGCCGAATCAATGCAGAGATTATCGAGTTAAGCTACTTTAAGTTCATCCTTAGGCTACCGGACGATTTCCCGGGATTGGACATACCCGTAACATTAAAAGGCTAAATCGACCTCTTGTGATAAAATTTCGCAAGACGTTTCTATCTTTTTATTTTTGTAATTATGGACATATCCCTTATCAAACGATCGCAATTTGCGACTCGATAAGCGATACTAATGCCTTTAGGCGCGCGGGTATCGAGGATCGGATATGCGAATAAACCAGGCAAGATCCCCAGATGGTGTCGCCTAGCGCTGATACTGTCATCACCAGGATGACAGTACTCGCTGACGTGTTGGGAACCAGATTCCCGGGCGAGACCTGCGAGGCTGGCGCTCCGGCCTGGACGAGCAGGCGCTCGCAAGGGTCCGTCCTACGCATGTCGATAGCTCTAGCGAGCCGCAAGGCCTAGTACCATCCAGCGCGTGGACACACAGACCAGCCTTGAAACGGGGCATACCGATGGACCCTTTGCAGATCGAAGCTTCATCGAGTTCTTCGCTGGGATCGGTCTGATCCACGAGTCAATTGCTTCTTTTGGATGGAAATGCTTGTACGCTAATGACAACGATCCGAAAAAGGCGCAAGCTTATAAGAACAACTTTCCGTCTGTAGAGATCGATGAACGTGACATTCAGAAAGTGCCAGTAGAAGATCTACCTGCTGCACAGCTGGCTACCGCATCGTTTCCCTGCATTGACCTAAGCCAAGCAGGTGGACGTAAAGGGATCCATGCTGCGCACAGTGGGGTAGTTTGGTCCTTTCTGGAGCACATTGAGTCTCTAACGAAACTCGGAAAAGCTCCAAAATTTCTTCTTCTTGAAAATGTCGCTGGCCTGCTGACGTTGCATGAAGGGGCTAGCATTGATATTTTGCTTCATGAGATCAGCCGCCTTGGATACGCGATCGATCTAGTTCAGGTTGATGCAAAGCATTTCATACCACAGGCTCGCAACCGCGTGTTCGTCATTGGCGTGAAGGATCCAGAACTCGGCGGTAGTGCCGAGATGCCGGACACGCACATTAGACGGTATAAGGTTCGCCAGGTTTACGATCGGAACCGCTCACTGCCCTGGCATTTCTTTGATTTCCCCGATCTGCCCATCCGGCAGCTGCAACTTAGTGACGTACTTTTGGAATTGCCAGACGATGATCCCCGATGGTGGGATGCCGAGAGAATGGCTTACTTTTGGGATCACCTTGAAGTCGATCACCGCACGCGTCTGAACAATCTGGTCAAAGCCAAAGCCACTATGCGGATCACCGCTGTTCGACGTGGGCGACGGCGAGGCCTTCGGGAACAGATTTTCAACCTGCGCGCGGACGACCTTGCTAGCTGTTTGCGAACTCCAAAAGGTGGCTCTTCGATCCAGTTTGTGGTCCAGCTTACACGTGGCGATGTTAAAGTTCGTCGGATACTTGGGATTGAAAGTGGCCGACTCCAAGGGGTCGGTCTTCCCTCTCTATCTCCCGACTTCGTATTTCCACAGTCAGAACAGGATGCATTGTTTGGCTTCGGTGACGCGGTATGCGTCCCCGCCGTCCGTTGGGTTTTTAAGCACTCAATTGAATCGTATCTAACAGAGGTGAAAATTGGGGCCCCAGAACAAACTCGGATGGACTTTGAGGTTGCGGTCTGAGTGATTACGTTCCCAGAGTACTCGGACTCATCCGCAGCCGGAAAGATTTCGGATCTTGTCAGGCTTATGGATAGAAGCTTGACGAACACGCAGTACATAGACGGGCGGCGCGCGAGTAGGCTCCTCGGCGTCATGTTTCAGGCGTATCGAGATGCTGCCCAGTCAGGAAATTTCGGCGATCAGCGCCTCCAACAAGCCTTCTCTGACGGCACCTTGTTCAATCTGACACTCTCGGCTGCGTTTGATCTTGTAACCAATGCCGAATATCTTCACGGTAGAGTTGTAAACTCGCGGTGGATATATTGTCATAGGAGTGGAGAAGCGCCTAGAGCGTATTATTCATTCCTGAAACAATGCCCAGCTTGTTGTCTGGACCACGGCCTCGAAAAGCGGCTCCAAGGCGCGCAACATAAACCAACCAGCCATCATATCGGCGAAATAACTACAGTTGTTACGGCACTGATTCTGGAGCTACTCGCCACCGCAAATGAAGAACCTCTAGCCATAGCTACGATTACGAAGCAGTCGCATGATGTCGATGTGATTGGATTCAGAGAAGGCCTACTCCTCCTATTTGAGATCAAAGCATCTCCCATGGTGACTTTTCCATTGATCGTCGACCTCAAAGAGTCGCTCCAAACCGACATCGATGGCGAACTAACCGAGTATGCTCAGCATTCGCTCGTTGACATGCCGATTCGAGATGTTCCAATTTCGCTGGCTATACCCCATCGGTCATGGAGCATACCGCTGGGGCCGATAAATGACAAAGGTTGGCCATACGACCAGCTAACCCAATTTATGAGGGAGCCCGGCAATTTTCTGCGGTACCTGTCCGCCTGGCAGGACCTGTACGAGGCTTATCGAATACCTAAGACCAGGCGGACGCCTAAGCAAATGGCGCTTACGTATCTCGTCAATGGCTGGGGAGATGAGATTGATTCAAATAAAACAAAGCCTGGCTTGGGTAGAACAGACGACATCAAGAAGGGGACGTACCAACTTCTCAAGTTTGGAGCATACTACCGCGACGATTCATCTTCCTTGAAGGTTCGTGGCGCTCTGGTAGCCAACTTAGACCCCCTATTCCTTAGGGAAGGCTATCTGGATAGTCTGCTTGACGTGCGTTGGGGGCGGCGCGATGACTTCCGCCTAGTGGAGGGAGAGTATCGAATCAGGCCGGAGGTTTTGAAGTACCTCTACGACGGGATCGTCGCATTTAATCGTCCGACGATAAATGACGAGACGATGAAATCGGTGTTCGATCTACCCGCAGTTAATGACTCACTAGTCGCAGGCAAGTTGGATCCCCTACTTACGGTATGGACGACCGAAGGGCCAGATGCTGCGGTAGATGATGCCGTTGAGGGTGTCTTGTTCTAGGTGCTGGTGACTGCGTTGCCGAATTTGGCTCTATGGGATCAAGGCCGCGCCGCCTGCGCGGCGCGGCGCTGTGGGCCTGTCCGGTGGCGCTGGGGGCCGGGTCCATCGCGCCACGGCGCGGCCTGCCGCTTCGCTCACGGCCGCGCGGGCGCGCGGCGCGGCCTGGCGTACGGGTCGGGAGCGCCGCACCGCGCAGGCGGCACGGTGGGGAGCAGAGCGGCATGAACTTAGTGGCGGTGGTCTGTGCCGTGATCGAAGAGTGCTCTGCGGAGCTGACCTGAGAGGTACCAGGGCGCCCCGCCCCTGGACCCCTGGTGCCCACAGCACGATCCGCGCCCTGCTCGGCGAGGCGGTGCCAGAGGCGTAGGCGCGGATCATGCTGTGGGTTCGTGGGAGTGGGAGCACAGGCAGGGCGTGCCACTGCCGTGCAATGAGCGTGCGATAAGCACGGGTCACGAGGGGTCAACAGCGGTCAACCAGGGCAGGGCTCAGCCGCAGGTCGTGGGCACTGCGGCGGCAGATCGGTCAGATTCCCAAGCTGAATACGCGGGTTCGATTCCCGTCATCCGCTCCACGCGCTGAAGAGGGCGGGCCACCCACACCGGGTGGCCCGCCCTCTTCGCGTGCGCGTCAGACCGCGTTGCCGACGATGAAGCCGAGGAACCAGCCGGTCAGGCAGAGCCAGGTCGCGGCGCGGGTGGCGGTTGCGGCGGTGAGCAGAAGCTTCATGTGTCCTCCTTGGGGCCCGGTACGGATGAGGGTGCTCCGTTTTCCGGGAGGGGGCGCTGACAGCGTGCAGGTCGGCTATGTGCCATTTGGCGTGTCGCCCAGGAATGCGGTGAGGACCTCGGGGCGGGTGACGAGGATGCGGCCTCGGGCCGGTGGTTCGACGATGCCCCGGTCGCGGAGGAGGGAGATGGCTCGGGCGACCGCGCGCAGGGAGGCGCCGATGGAGTGGGCGATGTCCTGCTGGGTCAGGGGGAGGGTGAGGACGACGCCCTCGGGGGTGCGCACGCCGTGGGCGGGCAGGAGGCGGGCCAGGTAGACCGCCACGCGGTGGTTGACGTCGAGGGTGGCGGCGTCGGTGCGGGCGGTTTCGGCCTGGACGAGGCGGGAGGCCATCTGGCGGGCCAGGCCGAGGGTGATGCTCGGCCGGGTCTCCAGAAGTTCGACGAAGCGCTCGCGGCGCAACTGCACGGTGGTGATCGCGGTCAGCGTGCGGACGGTGGCCGTGCGGACGGTGGGCGCCTCGGTGCTGTCGTGCAGGGCGGCGAGGTCGCCGAGGACGTCGCCGGGGCCGCGGAAGGCGACCAGGAGTTCGCCGCCGTCCCGGGTGACCGCGTCGACCCGGACCCAGCCGGAGGCCAGGACGAGGACGTGGTCGGTGGGGTCGCCCTGGCGCAGGACGACCTCGTCGGCGGGGAAGGTGCGCGGGGTGCCGTGGTCGAGCAGCAGCCGCCGGTCGGCGGGCTCCAGGTGGGCCAGCAGCGAACCGGCGACGGGCTCGGGGTCAGCTGGCCCTGGCACGCATCTGGGCGCGCATCGCGGGCAGGCCGAACTCCCGGACCGCGGTGAGCACTTCCCTGGACACCCTGGTGAACGGCTTGCCCGCGTCGACCTGCCACCACAGGTCGCCGATCGGCACGCCGCTGCCGACGAGCATCACGTCGCCGATGCGCTCCTGCCAGGCGCCCGCGGTGTGTCCCGCGGCGCGCAGGTACGGCCGGATGCGTAGCTGCGAACTCCACTCGTCGGTGGAGCTGACGCTGAGCGTCAGCGTGAACCTGGTGCTGCGCGGGGTGCTGGTCTGCAGGATGGCGACCTGGCCGACCTGCCCGTCCGCGAGCACCCGGAAGCGCTTGCCCATGCCGGACAGGCCCAGGGCCCGCAGGCCCGGCGCCAGCCCGGTCTCCACCATCAGCCGGAACCACTCGTCCGCGTTGCGGACCGCTCCTGCTTCCAACGTCGCCCCCCTTGCTCGTCGGATCCCCGGTCCGGGCACAGCCCCCACGGCACGCCCCCGACCGACCCGCTCGCGCGGAGGCCCACGGACTCCACGCGTTCCACTGGGCGCACCCAGGCAGAGCACTCACGCAGCACGCTCACCCACTGCGCGCTCACCTACTGCGCTCACCCACTGCGACGGGTCGGTCACCGGGTTTCGGTACGAGCCTAACCCGGTGCACCGACAGTTCCCGCACCCCGCCGGTTGCGGATGAATCACTCTCGTGGATCTGGACAAGCACGGACGGCGACCACCACCATGTCTGTGGTGCGAGTCACAATGGGCGCCTCCTTTAGAGGTGACTTTGCGACCGGGTGGTCCGAGACAGAAAACTGCACGTCACGGTATGCCGATGGCGGCGTCACGTAGCACGGTCGAGTGACACCCAGGAGGACACACTGATGCCACGCAGCACCACCCCCAGACCCGTCGGCACCGAGGCCGCGGGACTGTCCCTGGCCCTGGTCGACGGCGTCCCGATGTTCCGCGAGGGGTTGTCGGCCCTGGTCCTGCGGACGAAGGGCCTGCGCTGGCTCGGCGCCACCGACACCCCGCAGGGCGCGCTGCAGTTCGCCGAGCGGTACCGGCCGGACGTCGTGCTGATCGACTCCGGCCTCGACCCGCGCCAGCACCTGAGCCACACGCTGAGCGGGGCGAACCCCGACCTGGTGATCCTCATCCTGGTCCGCGACGGCCACCGCACCACCCAGTACGTGGCGACGGCGATCGCCGCGGGGGTGCACGGTGTGATCCTCCGCTCGGCCGAACCGCCGCAGCTACTGGAGGCGATCAGCGCCACCCACCGGGACCGCCGCTACGTCGACCCGGCGCTCGCGGCCACCGTCGCCGCGCCGCGCGCCCGGCTGGCGCAGATCGGGGAGACCGAGCAGCAGCCGCTGTCCCGGCGCGAGTTCCAGGTCCTGCAGCTCATCGCGGACGGCCTGGAGAACCAGGCGATCGCCAAGATCCTCTACGTCTCGGTGGAGACCGTGCGGACCCACGTGAAGAGCATCCTGAGGAAGCTCTCCGCACGGGACCGGACACACGCCGTGGCGGTCGCGTTCAAGATCGGCGTGCTGATCGCGCCACCGCCCCGGCGCTCGCCGGACGACGGGACGTGATCGGAAGCACAGCTCCGCAACCGCCATCCGAGCGACTTTCCTTGCCGTGGTTACCCGCAAGTAATACCCTGTTGTTACCGGTGAGTAGCACGCTTCTGCTCGCGGCTTGACTTACCCGCACGAGCGTGAGGGACACGGAGCAACCAGATGGGTCACTACAAGAGCAACGTCCGCGACCTCGAGTTCAACCTCTTCGAGGTCTTCGGCGTGCAGGAGCGCCTGGGCAAGGGTGTGCTGGCCGACTCGGACGAGGACACCGCGCGCGGTGCGCTGGCCGAGCTGAACAAGCTGGCCACCGGCCCCCTCGCGGACTCGTTCGCCGACGCCGACCGAAACCCGCCGGTCTACGACCCCAAGACGTTCAGCGCGACGCTGCCCGAGTCGTTCAAGAAGTCCTTCCAGGCCCTCTGGGACGGCGAGTGGTGGCGGCTCAGCCTCAACAACGACATGGGCGGCCTGGGCATCCCGCCGTCGGTGCAGTGGGCCGCGGCCGAGCTGATCCTGGGCGCGAACCCGCCGCTGTTCATGTACCTGGCGGGCCCCAGCTTCGCCACGGTGATCGACGACAACGGCACCGAGGAGCAGAAGCGCTGGGCCCGGATGATGATCGACGACGCCTGGGGCGCCACCATGGTGCTGACCGAGCCGGACGCCGGTTCGGACGTGGGCGCCGGTCGCACCAAGGCCGTCAAGCAGGACGACGGCTCCTGGCACATCGACGGCGTGAAGCGGTTCATCACCTCGGCCGACCAGGACCTGACCGAGAACATCATGCACCTGGTGCTCGCCCGCCCCGAGGGCCACGGCCCTGGCACCAAGGGCCTGAGCCTGTTCCTGGTGCCGAAGTTCCTGTTCGACCCGAAGACCGGCGCCAAGGGCGAGCGCAACGGCGCCTTCGTCACCAACGTCGAGCACAAGATGGGCATCAAGGCGTCCACCACCTGCGAGCTGACCTTCGGCCAGCACGGCGTCCCGGCCAAGGGCTGGCTGCTGGGTGAGGTGCACAACGGCATCGCGC
Source organism: Actinokineospora sp. PR83 (assembly GCF_021056305.1). NCBI lineage: Bacteria > Bacillati > Actinomycetota > Actinomycetes > Pseudonocardiales > Pseudonocardiaceae > Actinokineospora > Actinokineospora sp. PR83. The sequence continues at coordinate 17,776 of NZ_JAJCXD010000054.1, read as the reverse complement.
AGATGTTCCAGGTCATCGAGTACGCCCGGATGATGGTCGGCACCAAGGCGATCGCCACGCTGTCCACCGGCTACCTCAATGCGCTGGAGTACGCCAAGGAGCGCGTGCAGGGCGCCGACCTGCCGAACATGCTGGACAAGACCGCCCCGCGGGTGACGATCACCCACCACCCGGACGTGCGCCGCTCGCTGATGCTGCAGAAGGCGTACGCCGAGGGCCTGCGCTCGGTGTACCTGTACACGGCGACCTTCCAGGACCAGATCTGGACCAAGGACGGCGACGAGGACGCGCTCAAGCTCGCCGAGCGGGTCAACGACCTGCTGCTGCCGATCGTCAAGGGCGTCGGCTCCGAGCGGGCCACCGAGCAGCTGGTGCAGTCGCTGCAGACGCTGGGCGGCTCCGGCTTCCTGCAGGACTACCCGATCGAGCAGTACATCCGCGACGCCAAGATCGACTCGCTGTACGAGGGCACCACCGCCATCCAGTCGCTGGACTTCTTCTTCCGCAAGATCGTCCGCGACAAGGGCCAGGCGCTGGCGTACCTGGCGGGCGAGATCGGCAAGTTCATCGAGGCCGAGGGCGGCAACGGGCGGCTCAAGAACGAGCGCGCGCTGCTCAAGCAGGCCCTTGAGGACGTCCAGGGCATGCTGGGCTCGCTGATCCAGTACCTGACCGCCTCGCAGGAAGACCCGCAGAGCATCAACAAGGTGGGCCAGCACAGCGTCCGCCTGCTGATGGCCACCGGCGACCTGCTGGTCGGCTGGCTCCTGCAGCGGCAGGCCGAGGTCGCGATCGCCAAGCTCGACGGCGGCGCGGCGGGCAAGGACAAGGCCTTCTACGAGGGCAAGGTCGCGGTGGCGTCGTTCTTCGCCAAGAACGTGCTGCCCGAGCTGTCGGCCGGTCGCAAGATCGTCGAGGGCGCGGACAACGACCTGATGGAGCTGGACGAGTCGGCGTTCTGAGGACGCTGATCCCACAGCACTGACGCGCGACGGCCCCCGGGTTCCACCCGGGGGCCGTTCCATGTACGAGCCCCAGGCACCTGCCCGCAGGTCAGAGATCGCGGTACACCTCACGACAACGGTCGACCCGGACGACAGCCACCACCTCGGTGTCCTTGACTTGGTGGACGACGCGGTGCCGCCGCTGCCCACCCGGCAACGGTCAGGCGATACCGAACGCAGCAAGGACATCCTGGTGGGATGCGCGCGCTTCGGCGGACGCCAGCGCCTCCCGGGCTGCGACCAGATCGGCTTCGTCCTCAGCCACTTCCAGCTGTCGAAGGTCATCGATGGAGACGACAGCGGCCACCGGACGACCGTGCCGGGTCAGGATGGTGCACTCGTGGGCGTGCTCGACCTTGGCCACGACCTCACCAAGATGATCGCGCACTTCGCTGATCGGCAGCTCAGCCATACCGCAAAGTGTACAAACGGGGGATTCGTCCGCCAGTGCTGCGAGCAGCGCTGGGATCGTCGACCGGTGGTCGGGACCACCGGTCCTGCCATGTGGGCGGTGAAACACCCTCGTCAGACTTTGTGTTGACTCTGCCTGTGACATCAACGCGACGGCTGCCCCGTGTTCGGGCGGCCGAGTTGGTCGGTCGGGGCTGGCTCAACACCGGTGGGCGGGACCTGCGCCTGGGGGACTTCCGCGGCAAGGTGCTGCTGCTCGACTTCTGGACCTTCTGCTGCATCAACTGCCTGCACGTCCTCGACGAGCTGCGCCCGCTGGAGGAGGAGTTCGCCGACGTCCTGGTGACAGTGGGCGTGCACTCGCCGAAGTTCGCGCACGAGGCGGACCCGGTGGCGCTGGCGGCGGCCGTGGAGCGGTACGGGGTGCACCACCCGGTGCTCGACGACCCGGAGCTGACGACGTGGCAGGCGTTCGCGGTGAAGGCGTGGCCGACGCTGGTGGTGGTCGACCCCGAGGGGTACGTCGTGCACGTCGCCGCGGGGGAGGGGCACGTGGAGGCGCTGCGGCGGGTGGTCGGCGAGGTGGTGGCCGCCCACGGGGCGAAGGGGACGCTGCACCGGGGGGACGGGCCGTACGCGCCGCCCGTGCCGGAGGTGACCGAGCTGCGGTTCCCGGCGAAGGCGGTGGACTCCGGGAACGGCACGATCCTCGTCGCCGACACCGCGCACCACCGGGTGGTGGAGGTGGACCGGGACGGGGAGACGGTCCTGCGTGCTTTCGGCACCGGGGAGCGGGGGCGGGAGGACGGCGCGGACGCGACGTTCTCCGAACCCTCCGGGGTGGCTGTGCTGCCGGACGCGGTCGCCGAGGTGGTGGGGTACCGGTTCGTCGTGGCGGACACGGTGAACCACCTGCTGCGCGGGATCGATCCGGTGACCGGCGCGGTGTCGACGGTGGCGGGGACCGGGGCGCAGTGGCGCAACGGGCCGACCGACGGGCCCGCGACCGCGATCGACCTGACCAGCCCGTGGGACCTGGTGTGGTGGGAACCCGCGGGTGGCGTGGTGGTCGCCATGGCGGGCAACCACACGCTGGGGTTGTTCGACCCGGTGGCGGGGACCGTGCGCAGGTTCGCCGGGACGACGGTGGAGGGGCTCAACGACGGGCCGGCCGCCGAGGCGTTCTTCGCGCAGACCTCCGGCCTCGCCGCCGCCGGGGACCGGTTGTGGCTGGTCGACGCGGAGACCTCCGCGCTGCGCTGGGTGGACACCGCGTTCACCGTGCACACCGCCGTCGGCAAGGGGTTGTTCGACTTCGGGCACCGCGACGGCGACGCGGAGCAGGCCCTGCTGCAACACCCGCTCGGCGTGACCGCGCTGCCCGACGGGAGCGTGGTCGTCGCCGACACCTACAACGGGGCGCTGCGCCGGTTCGACCCCGCGACCGGGCTGGTGAGCACGCTGGCGACCGGGCTGGCGGAGCCGTCCGGGGCGGTGCTGGTCGACGGGGAACTGGTGGTCGTGGCCTCCGCCGCGCACCGGTTGGAGCGGCCGGTGGCCGCCGCGCAGCTCGTCGACGGGCAGGCGCACCAGGTCAAGCGACCGCCGACCGACATCGCCGCGGGGGAGCTGGAGCTGGCCGTGGTGTTCGAGCCGCCGCCCGGGCAGAAGCTCGACCAGCGGTGGGGGCCGTCGACGCGGCTGGAGGTCACCTCCTCGCCGCCCGGGCTGCTGGCCGACGGGGCGGGCGCGGGGACGGACCTGAGCAGGCGGCTGGTGGTGGCCGAGGGGTTCACCGAGGGGGTGCTGCACGTGGTCGCGCAGGCGGCGAGCTGCGACGACGACGGCGCCGAGCACGGGGCGTGCCACCTGACCAGGCAGGACTGGGGGGTGCCGGTGCGCGTGGGGCCGGGTGGCCCGGGCCGGTTGGCCCTGGTGCTCGGCGGGCTCGACCGGAACTGATACCACGGCTGCGGGTCGCCTGCGAGTGGACGGTTACCATTCCGGTGGTGGAACACAAGCTCGAGATCCAGATGCTCCAGGACCGCCTGCTCGTGCGCCTCTCCACCGAGGACGGCGAGCGGCGCAGCACCGGCGGCATCGTGATCCCGGCCACCGCGCAGATGGCCCGACGACTGGCCTGGGGGGACGTGCAGGGCGTTGGCACCAGCGTCCGCAACATCCAGGTGGGGGACCGGGTGCTGTTCAACGCCGAGGACCAGCACGAGGTCGAGGTCCACGGCCAGACCTACCTGGTGATGCGCGAGCGCGACGTCCACGCGATCGCCAGCGAGCGCACCGAACACGGAACCGGGTTGTACCTGTGAGGGAAGGGTGAGCCGTGCCCGACGAGCACAACTGGCCTGGGTCTGACGGCCCGCACTGGCCGGAATCGCACGCCGAGCAGACCGATCTGCTGCCGAGGGTCCCCGCGCAGGGTGGCGGCTGGGACGCCGCCACCGAGCGGTTCGGCCCCTCCGGCGCGCCGGTGTCCGGGTCGCTCCCCGAGGAGCCCCCGGCCAAGGCGCGCAGCAGGCGCAAGCCCGCGATCATCGCGGGTGCGGTGTTCGGCGCGCTCGTGGTGCTCTACGGGCTCGACCTGGCGCTGTCCTCCGGCAACGTGCCGCGCGGGGTCAGCGTGGCGGGCGTCGAGGTCGGCGGCCTGTCGCACGAGGAGGCCGAGAAGGTCCTGCGCGAGCAGATCGGTCCCCGGCTGCTGCGGCCGGTGTCGGTGCGCGCGGGTGACGTCGAGCAGCAGCTCGACCCGGCAGCCACCGGGCTCACCCTGGACTGGTCGGCGACCCTGGAGCAGGCGGGCGACCAGCCGCTCAACCCGATCACCCGGGTCGGCTCGTTCTTCAGCAGCTCCGAGGTCGGCGTGGTCACCGGCACCGACGAGCAGAAGCTGGCCGTGGCGATGGAGAAGCTGCGCGCGGAGACCGCCAGGGAACCGGCGGAGGGCGGCATCCGCTTCGACGGCGCCACCGCGGTCGCGGTCGAGCCGGTGCCCGGTCAGCGGCTGCGGGTCGACCCCGCGCGCGAGGCCCTGGTGTCGAGCTGGGCCGACGGCCAGACCGTCGAGCTGCCGGTGGACACCTCCCCGGTGAAGACGACGAAGGAATCCGTGCAGGCGGCGTTCGAGCAGGTCGCCAAGCCCGCGGTGTCCGGCCCGGTGATCGTCAAGGGCGAGGGCAAGGACGCCACCATCGAGCCCGCCGTCATCGCCACCGCGCTCACCTTCGAGGTGGCCGAGGACGGCGCGCTCAACCCGAAGATCGACAACAGCAAGGTCGTCGCCGCGGTCCAGCCGCAGCTCGCCTCCACCGAGAAGGAGGGCAAGGACGCGCAGGTCGTCTTCGAGGGCGGCGCCCCGACGGTCACGCCCTCGGTGGACGGCCTGGGCGTCAAGTACGACACCGCGTTCAACACCCTGCTCGACGTGCTGAAGAAGACCGACGGCCGCGAGATCAAGGTGGAGTACACCAAGAAGCCCGCCGCCGTGACCACCGAGCAGGCCAACCAGTTCGGGGTCAAGGAGGTCATCGGCGAGTTCTCCACCAAGGGCTTCGCCGCCGACTCCGGCGTCAACATCCGCGTCGTGGCCGAGAAGGTCAACGGCGCCATCGTCAAGCCCGGGGAGACGTTCAGCCTCAACGGTTTCACCGGTCCGCGCACCGCCGCGCAGGGCTACGTCGAGGCTGGCGTCATCAAGGACGGCGCCCCCGGCCGCGAGGTCGGCGGCGGCATCTCCCAGTTCGCCACGACGCTCTACAACGCCTCGTACTTCGCGGGGCTCAAGGACGCGGGCCACAAGGAGCACAGCTACTACATCAGCCGCTACCCGGCCGCCCGCGAGGCCACGGTCTTCCAGAACCACGACGGCAGCAGCGTCATCGACCTCAAGTTCACCAACGACGCCCCGACCGGGGTCGCCATCCAGACCATCTGGACGTCGAACTCGATCACGGTGAAGATCTGGGGCACCAAGCGCTACACCGTCGAATCGATCCCCGGGGCCCGCAGCGCCGAGACCCCGCCGCAGGAGAAGCCCGGCCCCACCACGGGCAAGTGCTCCCCGAGCAACGGCGCCCCCGGCTTCACCACCTCCGACACCCGGGTGCTCAAGGACGCGGCCACCGGCCGGGAGGTCCGCCGCGACACCCGCACGGTGAAGTACAACCCGCAGCCCAAAATCGTCTGCCCGCCCGCCCCGCCGCAGTGATCCACCGGCGCTGAGCCGAACGGCCCAACGTCGTTTGAGGCCGCCCACCAGGTGAAACCTCCTCGTCGTCCTGATGGACCCGAGGAGGATTTCCCGATGGCGAACATGTCCGGCACGGCCCGCCGCGCCCAGGAGAACACCGGGGTCAAGGTGTTGGGCCGGGTGGGCATGGCCTGCTTCGGCCTGGTGTACCTGATCGTCGCCTACCTGGCGGTGCGCATCGCCGTCGGCGGTGGTGGCCAGGAGGCGGACCAGACGGGTGCGCTGAGCGAGATCTCCAGCACCACCTTCGGTGCGGCGGTCCTGTGGGTCCTCGCGGTGGGGCTGTTCGCCTTCGGCGTCTGGCAGCTCCTGATGGCCGCCGTCAGCTACCACTGGGTGGAAGAGGGCCGCAAGCGCACCTTCAAGCGCATCGGCGCCGCGGTCCGCGGCGTCGTGGGCATCTCCCTGGGCGTCGCCTCGATCCGCTACGCCACCGGTGGTGGCAGCCAGGGCGGCGACGACAAGCAGCAGGAGTGGACGGCCAAGGTGCTGGAGCTGCCCGCGGGCCGGTTCCTGGTCGGCGCGGTGGCGCTGGTCGTGATCGGCGTCGGCGTGGCGAGCATCGTTTCCGGTGTGCGCAGGTCGTTCATGAAGGACCTGGACACGAGCGAACTGCCCGCCGGGTCGCGCACCTGGGTCGAGCGCCTGGGCATGGTCGGCAACATCGCCAAGGGCGTGGGCATCGCCATCGTGGGGGTCCTGCTGGGTTTCGCGGCCGTGGACTCCAACGCGGGCGAGGCGGGCGGGTTGGACAAGGCGCTGCGGACGCTGGCGGAGCAGCCCTTCGGCACGGCCCTGCTGATCGCGGTCGCCCTGGGCTTCGCCGCCTTCGGCGCCTACTGCCTGGCCGCCGCGAAGGCGCACCGCACGTAGGACTCGACCGGCGAGAGCCCCGACCCCGTCGCGCGGGTCGGGGCTCTCGCCGTCCTCAGGACTCCGCGGCGGCCTTCAACCGCTGCAACGTGGTCTCGATGTTCCGCTGGTTCTGCGCGACGCGGTCCCGGACCCCGGTCCCCAGCACCGTGATCGGCAGGTACCACGACGGCCGCCGGTCCCAGGTGCTCTCCGTCAGCGTGCACCCACCGGCACTCGGCTCGATGTCGTACTGCCACCGCGACACCGGCACCCCGAACGACTTCACCTCGAAGGCGAACCGGTTCGGCGCCGCGTCGGTCACCGTCGACGTGGTGGACCACCGCCGCCACCCCCGCCGGTTCGACCCGCGGAACCGGGCCCCCACCGCGGCTCCCGACGCCCCGCCCAGCCACCGGCCGCCGGTGAACTCCTCGGCGGCGGACGCCATCCCCGGCAGGTCGCTCACCAGCGCGTACACCCGCTCGGCCGGAGCGGAAACCTCCACGCAAGCCCGTGCGGTCGGCTCGGTCACCTAGTCCTCCTCGATCGGCGGGCGCCTGGTGACGAACACCAGCGGCGCCGTTTCCACCAGTCGGTGCCCGGCGCGCGCCTCCTCGACCATCTGCGCCGCGGCGGCGTCGCCCAACTCGGCGCGCAGTTCCCGCTCGTGCCGCAGCCACAGGTCGAACAGGCGCAGCCACCGCGCGTTCGCCCCCTCGTGCACCAGGCGGTCCTCCAGCACCAGCCCGGCCTTCTCCACCATCGCCGTCCAGCTCGAAGCGCCCTCGCGGCCGGTGAACACGAACCGCGCCCCCGGCCGCAGCACCCGGCAGACCTCCGTCAGCGCCGCCAGCCGGTCCTGGGCGAACGGCAGCGCGTCGACGCTGACCGCGCCGTCCACGCTGGCGTCCTCCAGGGTGGTGGCGTCGAACGAGCCGCGCTGGAAGTGCGCCCGGCCGAGCAGGCCGAAGCTGTCCGCCCTGGCCGCCGCCGCGCGCAGGGCGGCGGGGGAGAAGTCGATGCCGACCAGGCGGGTGGCGGTGGCCCTGGCGAGCCACAGGCCGGGACCGCCGCGACCGCAGCCGATGTCGGCGAGGAGCTGGCCTGGCGAGAGCTTGAGCGCACCGACCACCGTGCCCAGCAGCCACCAGGAGCAGGAGCTGAACGTCTCCAGCTCCGCCGGGCGGTCGTCGCCGAATGCCTCGGCGTAGAGGCGGTGGGTGAGCGGGGTGGTGGTCTCGGTCTCCGCTTCGACCGCTGTCATCGGGCGGCTCTCGCGGCAGTCACAGCTATCACATCGTCGGACGTTACCCTCAGCGGTCGGGCGGTCACACCTCAGGTGGTGCGGCGCAGCATCCGCGTCAGACCGGCGGCGACCGTGGTGGCCAGGACCCAGCCCAGCGCCACCAGCACCAGCGAGATCCACTGCGAGGCCCCGGAGACCGCCCACCGGTTCTTCTGCCCGAAGTCGACGATGGGCACCAGCAGGTCGAGGGTGTAGACGACCGGGTTCCAGAAGATCTGGTCGTCGCGGTTCCCCTTGATCGGATCGGGTTGCAGGCCGAACCAGGCGGTCCCGAGGACCAGGAACGCGATCAGCCACACCAGGGCGCGGGCGGGCCGGTAGCCGTAGCCGACCATCAGCCGCTGCAACCAGCTCCACAGCAGCACACCGGGCCCGAGGAAGCGGGAACCCGCGGCGAGCGCCTGGTAGCGCAGGCGCTGCTTCTCCACCAGCACGTTCGCGGCGTGCTCCTCGTTGCCCGCGGCGCGCAGCATGGTCGCCAGCTGGTCGTACGGACCAGGCCGGTAACTGCGCATCCCCGCGCGCAGCCAGGCCAACCGCTGCGCCACCCGGTCGTCGTCCTGCAGGCCGACCGGGTCGGCGAGGGAGTCGTAGCGGAAGTCCTCCAGGTCCATCCGCCCCTCGGCGCGCCAGAACTTCTCGTCGTCGGCGAGGGTGGCGCACTGCAAGTGCCGCAGGTCGACCCGACCGCGCGGGGGTTTGGCCACCAGCAGGTGCAGCTCCTGGGTGCGCACGCCGAACGCGTTGAGCGCGACCCTGGTGCTGCCGGACCCGATCTCGGCGCCGTTGAAGGTGGTGGTGCGACCGATCTCGGCGCGGCGCATCCGGATCTCGCCCGCCGCGGCGAACGGGCGGTCCGAGCGGCCGCAGTTGAGGTCGCGGCCGACCTGGGCGACGCGCAGGTCCAGCAGCGGCTTGGTGGTGCCGTCGGGGTGGTGGCCGGGGCGCAGCAGCCTGCTGCCGCGCAGGTCGAGGTTGGCGCCGACCTTGACCCCGGGCAGCAGGACGGAGCCGAACACCAGCAGCGCGCGGCCGTTGAGGTTGCCGCCGCAACTGAACCGCCTGCCCTCGATGGCGTCGCCGTCGCGGTTGCTGAACACGGAGTTGTCGAACAGCGCGGTGCCCTGCACGGCCACGTCGACGATGCGGACCTGCCCGGCGAACCGCGCGTCGCGGGCGTCGAGGCCACCGCGGATGTCGGTGCCGTCGAGGTGCACGGCGCGGTCGGGGTACGGCCCGGCCTGGATGCGGCCGTCGAACCGCTCCTCGAACAGGTCGCGGTGGTCGGCACCCGCGGACAGGTCGATCGTGGCGTGGTTGAACCGCAGCGCACCGCCGATGGAGGCGTTGACGATGCGGACGGTGCCGGTGCTGGCGAAACCCCGGTCGAGGTTGACGTTCCCCTCCACTGTGGACCGATCGGCGATCAGCGCGGCGTTGGCGTCGAAGAACGGGTCGTCCAGCGCGAGCTGCCCCGCGGGCTCGGTGCGCGGCTGGATGGTGGCCCCGCGCATGGAGAAGTCGCCCTCCACCTTGACGCCGGGCAGGAAGACCTGCCCGAGGGCGCGGAACGGGGTGCCGGTCGGGTCGGTGTCCAGGCGCAGGTTGCCGCCGGTGTGCAGACCGTTGCCGTTGAGCGCGAAGCCCGTGGGGTTGCGCAGCAGCGCACCGGCGAAGTCGACGTTGCCACCGCAGCGCAGGCCCGGGATGCGGACCGCGCCGGTGGCCTCCAGCCGGGCGGCGAGCAGGGCGCCCACGAGCTGGAGCCGGTCGGCGTGCAGGGCGGGCCGGTCGTCGGTGGCGGCGATGCGGGTGTCGCTGAGCACCAGCGACCCGCGGACCTGCGCATCGGTCAGGTCGATCATCCCGACGACGACGGTACCGGCGCCGAACCGCACGTCGTTGTCGCTGGACAGGTTGCGCCCCAGCAGACCGGGCAGCCTGCAGTTGGTGAACTCCACCCCGGCCAGCCGCGCCTGCCGCACGTCCGGCGGCTCGGCGAACCGGCAGCGCACGAACTCCAGCAGGTACGGCGATTCCACCCCGCGCAGGTCCAGCACCCCGACCAGGTACCGATCGGCGATGCGCACCACCGGCGCGGCGTTCGGCCTGCGCCTGCGCAGCACCCCACCCCGGTCGTCCTGCTCGACGACCCGCTTCACCACCTCGGAGGCGGCCAACCTGGCCGACTCCGGCGGGTGCGGGTCGTGCGGGTCGAACCCGATCCGCAACGGCTCCCCGTTGTCCGCCACCGCGCCCCCTTCGACAGCCCCCGGGGGTACGACGTACGCGGGTGACGCCCCGTTCCCGGCCGGTCGCCCGGAGTGTGCCAGGCGACCGGCGGGACCGGTCCTAGTCCACCTGGGTGGGGTTGAGCACCCGGCGCAGGAACGACTGGGTCCGCTCGTGCCGGGGATCGCCGATGACCTGCGCCGCAGGTCCCTCCTCGACCACGTACCCCCCGTCCATGAACAGCACCTTGTCGGCGACTTCGCGGGCGAACTGCATCTCGTGCGTGACCACCAGCATGGTCATGCCCTCGTCGGCGAGCTGCCGCATCACCCCGAGGACCTCGCCCACCAGTTCCGGGTCCAGCGCCGAGGTGGGCTCGTCGAACAGCATCACCTCGGGGTTCATCGACAGCGCGCGGGCGATGGCCACCCGCTGCTGCTGCCCGCCGGAGAGCTGCGACGGCAGGGCGTTGAGCCGGTCGGCGAGCCCGACCCTGGCCAGGTTCTCCACCGCGACCGCCTGGGCCTCCGCCTTGGACCGGCCGAGGACCTTGCGCTGGGCGATGGTGAGGTTGTTCAGCACCGTGAGGTGGCCGAACAGGTTGAACGACTGGAACACCATGCCGATCCGGCGGCGGGCCGCGTCGAGGTCGACGTCGGGGTGGGTCAGCTCGACGCCGTTGACCACCACCGTGCCCTCGTTGGGCTCCTCCAGCAGGTTCACGCAGCGCAGCAGGGTCGACTTGCCCGACCCGGACGGGCCGATGATGCAGACGACCTCGCCTGCGCCCACCCGCACGTCGATGCCGCGCAGCACCTCCAGGTCGCCGAAGCGCTTGGTCAGCCCGGTGATGACCACCGCGGGCCCGGTCGTCGTGGTCACTTGACCGCCTCCGTGTCCACCTCGGTCGCCGTGGGTGAGGCGATCTTCTTGCCGCCGGTGCGCCGCTCCAGGTACCGGGAGAGGTACGACAGCGGGATGGTGATGATCAGGTAGCAGATGCCCGCGACCAGCACCGGGGTGAGGCTGCGGGACTGGTTCAGCTCGGTGCGGCCGAACTGGGTCAGCTCGTACTGCAACTGGCTGGAGCCCAGGAACAGCACCAGCGAGGAGTCCTTGGTGAGCAGGATCAGCTCGTTGGTCAGCGGCGGCAGGATGATCTTGAAAGCCTGCGGCACCACGATCCACAGCATCGCCCTGGTCTGCGACATGCCCAGCGAGCGGGCCGCCTCGACCTGTCCCTTCGGCACCGCCTGGATGCCAGCGCGGATCGTCTCGGCCATGTAGGCGGAGCCGACGATGCCCAGCGCCAGCATGATCGAGACGTACCGGTCGATCTGGGTGCCGGGGAAGGCGAGCGGGATGCCGCTGCCGATGGCCAGGATGACCAGCAGCGCGGGCAGGCCGCGGAAGAACTCCACGTACAGCCCGGACAGCCACCGGTACACCGGCACCGACGACAGCCGCATCAGCGCGACGACCAGGCCGAGCACCAGGCCGAAGCCGAAGCCCAGCGCCGTGTAGACCAGGGTGTTCACCAGGCCGACGGTGATGACCTCGGGGAACATCCCCGCGGCGACCTCGCCGTCGAGGAAGGCCGCGCGGATCCGGCCCCAGTCGGCGGTGACCGCGAAGGCGGCGGCGACCACCACCAGGACGCCGTACTGCACCCCGCGGATGACCTGCCCCCGCCTGCGCTTGCTCAGTGCCATGTTGTCGCTCCTCGGAAAGTGGTCGGTACGACCGTGGGGCCGGCGCCTCTCGGCACCGGCCCCACGGGAAGCCCCTTACTTGCTCTCCGGCTTCTTGCCGAACCACTTCTCGTAGATCTTGTCGTACTCGCCGCTGGCCTTGACCTCGGCGATGGTCTCGTTGACGATCTTCAGCAGCGCGGTGTTGCCCTTCTTGGCCCCGATGCCGTACTGCTCGCCGGTGTCGAACTCGGTGCCCACCTCGTAGTCGGTGTTCTTCTTCACCCAGTCGTAGAGCACGCCGTTGTCGTTGATGGCGGCATCGACCGCGCCGGTCTCCACACCGTTGAGCAGCAGGCCCAGGTCCTCGAAGGTGACCAGTTCGACGTCCTGGGCGTTCTTCTCCGCGTACTGGGCGCCGGTGGTGCCGTTCTGCACGCCGAGCTTCTTGCCCTTGAGCTTGTCGAGGCCGGTGAACCCGGCGCCCTTCTTACCGACCAGGGCCTGGGTGGCCTCGAAGTACGGGTCGGAGAAGTCGAAGTTCTGCTTGCGCGTGTCGTTGATCGTCATGCCTGCGGCGGCCAGGTCGCACTTGCCGGAGTCGAGGTCGACACCGGACTGGATGCCGTCGAACGGGGTGTCCTTGATCTCCTGGGTGACGTTGAGCTTCTTCGCCACCAGGTCAACCAGGTCCACGTCGAAACCGATGACCTTGCCGTCCTTCTCGAACTGGAACGGCTCGTAGGGCAGGCCGGTGCAGGTCACCAGCTTGCCCGGCTGGACGAGGGTGACCCCGCCGGGGGTGGCGCCGCCGGTCCCGCCGCTGGAGTCGGAGGACCCGCACCCCGCGGCGGCGAGCGCGAGCACCGCGGCCGGGATCAGGGCCAACACCCGGGACTTGGATCGAAGCACGGTGTCACTCCTCGAAGCTGATGGGCGAATCGGTGCTCGCATCCTGCCACCGTCTTCATCGATTACGAGGATTCCGCCGGTTTGTCACAAGTACGCAGCTTGTTCGTTGTGCACTGGTGATGCGGCATGACGCTCCGTGACCGGTCACCAGCGCCCGGCGAGTGCCCCGCCACGGGATCAGCGCTGCGCGGGCCAGCCGGCGAGCAGCACCGCGACCAGCGCCGTCCACCCGGTCTGGTGGGTCGCGCCGAGGCCCTCGCCGGTGTCGCCGTCGAAGTACTCGTTGAAGGTGACGTGGCGTGACCACAGCGGCGAGTCCGTGGCCTCCACGCGGTCGCCGTCGGCGGGGCGGCGGCCATCGGGACCGGGGAGGAACAGGGCGGCCAGCCTGCGGGACAGCTCGTCGGCCGCCTCGCCCGCGCTGACCACGTTGCCGGACCCGGTGGGCAGCTCCACCGTGACCGCGCCCCGGTGGAAAGCCTCCAGCGCGTGCAGGACCTGGACGAGCAGGGCATTGGTGGGGAACCACACCGGGCCGCGCCAGTTGGAGTTGCCGCCGAACATCGCGGTGCGCGACTCGCCCGGCTCGTACTCGATGGGGTGGTGCCAGCCCGCGATCTCCACCTGCAACCCGCCGCGGTGCGCCGCCGACAGGGAGCGGATGCCGTGCGGGGAGAGGAACTCCCCCTCGTCGAACATCCGGCTCAGGACCCGGCGCATCTTCCGCTCGTCCAGCAGCGACAGCAGCGCGCTGCGCTCGCCGTCGGCGTCGGTGTGCCAGGTGAGGAACTGGCCGAACGCGGGCTGGCGGCGCAGCAGGTAGTTCAACCGGCCCGCGAAGCCCGGCAGCTCCTCGAACACCCACGGGTCCAGCGGCGCACCCGCCAGCAGCGGCAGCAACCCCACCATCGACCGCACCCGCACCGGCTGCGACTCCACCGCCCCGCCGGGGAGGGTGCGGGAGACCAGGTCGTAGCAGAACCCGTCCTCCTCGTCCCAGATCGGGCGGCCAGCGGAACCGAAGTGGGTGCTGGCCTGGGCGATGCTGAGGAAGTGCTCGACGAACTTGGTCGCCACGTCCTCGTATGCCTCGTCGTGCCGGGCCAGCTCCAGGGCCATCTGCATCATGTGCAGCGCGTAGGCGGCCATCCACGACGTCGCGTCGGACTGCTCGAAGCGCCACCCGTCGCCCAGCGGGGCCGAGCGGTTGACCGGACCGATGTTGTCCATGCCGAGGAAGCCGCCCTCGAACAGGTAGTTGCCGTAGGGGTCCTTGCGGTTGACCCACCAGGAGAAGTTCAGCAGCAGCTTGTGGAACACCCTGGCGAGGAAGACCCGGTCCCTGTTCTCCTCCGCGTAGTAGACCTGCAGCGCCGCCCACGCGTGCACGGGCGGGTTGACGTCACCGAACTCCCACTCGTAGGCGGGCAGCTGACCGTCCGGGTGCATCAGCCACTCCCGGCACAGCAGCAGCAACTGCTCCTTGGCGAATGCCGGGTCGACCAGCGCGAACGGCACCATGTGGAAGGCCAGGTCCCAGGCGGCGAACCACGGGTACTCCCACTCGTCCGGCATGGACAGCACGTCGGCCACGTCCATGTGCTTCCAGTGCACGTTGCGGGCGTGCGGGGCGTGCCGCTCGGCCGGGCCCGGCGGGTGCGCGGGATCGCCCTCCAACCACTCGCGCACCCGGAACCGGTAGTGCTGCTTGGTCCAGAGCAGCCCGGCGAAGGCCAACCGCGCCACCCGCCGCTCCTCGTCGGTGCCGCGGCGGACCACCCCGGCGTAGAAGTCGTCGGCCTCCCGCTCGCGCAGGCGCACGGTCTCGTCGAAGGTGGGGCCGAAGGCGCTGCCGTGCCCGTCCCCGGCGATCAACCGCAGCCGGACGGTGACCCGCTCACCTGGTTCCACCGAGTCGAACCGGTACCAGGCGGCGGCCTTGGTGCCCGGGTGCGATGCCCCACCCATCGGCACCACCTGGCACGCGTCCACCGCCCCCGCGACGATGTGGTCACCGATCCCCGCCTTGGTGTAGCGGCTGGGGTTGACCGCCCGGCCGAACAGCGCGGCCTCGTCGGTCTCGTTGTCGGTCACCAGCAACCGGGGCCTGCCGTCGAAGTGCACGGTGTAGCGCCCCAACTGCTGGTGCTCCGCGACCACCCGGGTCCACCCGTCGGCGGTGGAGGCGATCAGCGCGGGCCTGCGCGCGTCGCGGCCCCAGGTCCAGGTGTTGCGGAACCACACCTGCGGCACCAGGTGCAGCGGCGCCGCGTCCGGCCCGTGGTTGGTGGCGGTGATGGTCACGCAGACGTCGTCCGGCCCCGCCTTCGCCCAGGTCGTCTCCACGTCGAAGAACCGGTCCTCGGCCAACACCCCGGTGTCGGACAACTCCGGCTCCCGCTCGTCCCGACTGGCCCGCGCCGCCCGCTCCCGCAACTCCGAGTAGGGGAAAGCCCGCTGCGGGTAGCGGTACACCATCCGCATCCACGAGTGCGTGGGCGTGCCGTCGGTGATCCACCAGTGCTCCTTGACGTCCTCACCGTGGTTGCCCTCGGAGTTGGTGAGCCCGAAGTACCGCTCCTTCAGGATCTCGTCCGCCCCGTTCCACATCGCCACCGCCAGGTTCAGGAACCCGTGCCGGTCGCAGATCCCGGCGATCCCGTCCTCCCCCCACCGGTAGGCCCGCGACCGCGCCTGGTCGAACGACAGGTACCCCCACGCGTCCCCGTTGCCCGAGTAGTCCTCCCGCACCGTGCCCCACTGCCGGGCAGCCAGGTACGGCCCCCACAACCGCCACGGCGAGTCCGGATCGGGGGACGCCGCCAGCCGCTCCTGTTCGCTCACTGAACCGAGTGTGTCACCCCCCGACCCTGGCGGGCAGTGACCTGTCGTACGGCGGATCGGTCAATTCCGGACCACCCGTCCGGCCGATTGGCGTATCCTGCGGTCACGCAGAGGTAGGTACGGGGCACGGGGGGAATGCAATGACGTCTGCCTTCCAGAGCATCGGCAACTCGCTGGGCGACATCGTCGCCAGCCGCGCCGGTTCGGTCAGCGCGCCGGGGGGCGGCACCGCGGGCGGGGGCAAGTTCGCCTTCGATCCGGACGAACTCGAAGCCATCACGAAGGACTGGCTCGCGCTGGCCATGGAATACCGCGAATCAGCCGCGGATGGGCGACGTCTGATCATCCGCGGACCGGGGCGTGAGGATGCCAGTGACGGCCAAGCGCTGGCGGCGATGCAGTCCTGGGGCACCTACGTCGAATCATTGCAGCAGAAGCGGGACTACAGCATGGAGCAGGCCAGGAAGTGCGCGTCCGCTCTCGCCGCCTACCGCGGCACTGACCAGGACAGCATCCTCCGCCTCCTCTCACCAGCGGGCGCAGCTCCCACCGCAGGGGGGATCTGAGGTGCGCGGGCGACTGGTCGCGTTCGCCACGATGGGCACCGTGCTGCTCGCCGGGTGCACAGTCAAGGAGGGTGGCAGCGCCACGACCACACCCGGGGCGTCCGACTCATCGAAGCCCTCGACGACTCCGAGCAGCTCGACCACCTCGGGGCAGGGCGACGATGTCCCCAAGGTGAGCAACCCGCTGGACGTGAGCAAGTTCGTCGACAAGCCGTGCACCGGGTTGACCCAGACCCAGCTCGACCGGCTCGGTGTCGGCAACGCGGAGCAGGACACCCAGCCCACAGGCGAGTACTGCGTGTGGACCAACGGCCGCGGCGGATCCGTCAACCTGGCCTTCGTCGTGGGACAGGGCGGATTGGGCGGGGTGTACTACGGAAAGAAGACCGGGCAGTTCAAGTTCTTCCAGGAACTGCCGGACATCTCGGGCTACCCGGCCGTCATCGCGGACCTGTCCGACGGGCGCAAGAACGGTGCCTGCGCTGTAGCCGTCGGGATGACCGACGACATCATCCTGGACGTCGACACAACGCAGTCGTTGGACAAGGTGGGAGACGGCGACCCCTGCCAGGTCACGGTCGACGTCGTCGAGCAGATCTTGGAAACCGTGAAGGCTGGGGGCTGACATGGCTGGCATGACCGGGCACGACATCTACGTCGCCATGACCACCGGACCGGGCACGGGTTCGCTGGAGGACGGCTACCGGATCGCCGACACCGAGGCCAAGCGGGAAGCCGAGCGCGCCGATCTGATCAAGCGGCTCGCCGAGAAGATGCAGGCGGGCTGGGAGGGCGAGGCCGGGGCCGCGGCCTACGGCGGCGCCAAGCCGATCGCGGACGCCACGCTGCTCGGGATGGAGAACCTGGAACGCACGCACATGCTGCTGCGGATGCAGGCCGAGACGTTCGGCGACCTGTCGAGCAAGCTGGAGCCGATGGAGGCCAGCCCCCCGGACACCGGCATGTGGGACGACATGACCCCGTGGGACACCGACACCGAGGACCAGCTCAACGAGTACAACCAGAAGTCGCAGAAGAACATCGACGTCTACCGGGCCTACGACGCCAACAGCCAGGCGAACGCGCAGGACTTGCCCATGGACTACTCCTCGCTGACCGATCCTGGTGGCGAGATCACGGTCAACAAGCCGGACAAGCCGGGTGACCCGCCGCCGGTCGGCCCGCCGCGGACAGTGGACCCGCCGCAGGTGAACGGGCCCGGGGACACCACCACCGCGCAGCAGTGGCAGCAACAGCCGGGGCAGCCGGGTCCGGTGCGCTCGCTGGACCCACCGCCCCCCGGGCCGGGGAACCCGGGGCAGACCGGCAACGAGCACCAGAACGGCAACATCGGGACCAAGCCCGCCCAGTACGTCCCGACGCCGCCCCGACAGCAGTACCCGCCGGACGCGGCGCGGCCGGGGCAGTACGGGCAGCGGCCCATCACCTGGCCCGGCGGGGAACCCGTGGGGGGCTTCGGCGGACAGGGGGGTGCGGGCGGTCAGGGCTATGGCGGTGGAGCCGGGAGCCGGGGTGGCGCGGGCGGGTTCGGTGCCCGGGGCGGCTTCGGTGGCGGTGGGGCCGGGGTGGGCGCCGGTGGCGCAGGCGCGGCTGAGCACGGGCCGGGCGCGCGGGCCGGGGCGGGCGCAGGCGCCGGTGCCGGTGAGCACGGGCCGGGGTCGCGCGGGTTC
>NZ_JAJCXD010000053.1:0-39410 GCF_021056305.1 Actinokineospora sp. PR83 | reverse complement strand
AGGCGACCGGCCTGCGCAGCCCGGCCCGGCGGGGCCGACCGCCCGCACCCGCTGGCAGCGCCTCCGGGCCGAGCGGCTTGCGCGGCGCGGGACCGTCTTCCGGGGGCAGCCAGACGGCGCCGGGGTCGTAGTCGCCGGGCAGCCTGCCCAGCGCCGCGTCGGCCTCGACGCGCCTGCGGACCATGGCCGACAGCGCGCCGCGGGCGGTGTTGCGGAGCCGGGTGAACCGGCTGGTGAACAGTCCGCGAACACCTCCCCCGCCCGCGTGCGGCGCGCGCTGGGCCCGCGCGGCGCGCAGTTCGGCGTGCCCGCCGAGCAGGTAGTTCAGCGCGGACAGCTCCGCGCGGGCGTCGGCGCCGCGGCGCTGCGCGGCGAAGCCGAGGGCGCGCAGCAGGCACAGCGCGGCCAGCCGCGGGATGCCGAGCGCGAACGACACCGCGGAGCAGTTGACCAGGAAGGTGCGCATGCCGTGCCCCCGGTCGACCGCGCGCGGCGACGGGCCGAGGGCGGCCGGGTGCGCGTCGAGGCCGCGGTGGCCCGCGGCGATGCCCCGGGCGTGGCGCAGCCGGGCGGCCGGGACGCAGAGCACGACCCGGCCGGAGCGGTTGACCCGCCAGCCGAAGTCGAGGTCCTCGCGCAGCAGCGGCAGCGCCCGGTCGAACCCGCCGAGGGCGTCCCACACGTCGCGGCGCAGGAGCATCCCGGCCGAGGACACGGCGAGGACCTCGGTGCTCTGGCCGAACCGGCGGTCGTCGTCGCCGGTTCGGCCCCGGCCGCGGGCGAGCCGGTCCCAGTCCAGTTCGGACGGCCCGATGCCGGTCTGCCGGTGCCCGGAGGCGTCGGTGGACAGTCCCGCCTCGACGACCAGGCGCGGGTCGTGCCAGTCGACGGCGAGCGGGCCCAGCACGGCCGCGGACGGGGACAGCTCGGCGGCCAGCAGCAGGGTGGCCAGGCAGTCGGGGTCGGCGGCGGAGTCGTCGTGCAGCAGCCAGACCCAGCCGCCGGGGTCGCCCCACCGCTCGACGGCGTGGTCGACGGCGGCGTGCACGGCAGTGGGGAAGCCGGTGTCGCGGTCGAGGGTGAGGACGCCGTCGAGGACCTTGTCGTCACCGGTCGCCGCGGCGGCGAGCATCTCGGCGGTGGCGTCGGTGGACCCGGTGTCCACGGCGATGACGTGCCGGGGCCGGGGGGTGGAGTGCCGCAGCGCGGAGAGCGCGACGCGCAGCCACTCGGCGCCGTCGTGGCAGACCAGCACGGCCAGGACCGGCGCGGTGCGCAGGACGGGTGCGGCGCCGGGCGCCAGTGCTGGGCGCGTCCGCGCGGACATGGCGCGCACACCTCCGCTCGTGGATCACGGTCCGGACGGGGTCACCGTACGTGGTCGGACCGTGGGGTTGCGCGAGGACCTACAGGCGGGCTCGGGCGCCACACCGACCGGATCCGGCGCGCGCCCCGCGTGGGGCTGCGCTCGACGTGGTGGTGGTTGCCCGCACGGGGATGGCGATTGCCGCGGACGGATCAGCGCGGGGCAGCCGCCGCACCGGGGCGCCCGCGTGGTTCGCAGTGTGGGTGGGGTGATCGGCACGCCGATCACCCCACCCACACTGACGGATGAACTGTTTCAGTCCCCGGTCGCCCGCGGGACGTGCCTGTGCCCGCTCAGACGACGCGCTTCTTCAGCTTCCGCCGCTCGCGCTCGGACAGGCCGCC
The DNA here is from genome assembly GCF_021056305.1 of Actinokineospora sp. PR83. Lineage (NCBI taxonomy): Bacteria > Bacillati > Actinomycetota > Actinomycetes > Pseudonocardiales > Pseudonocardiaceae > Actinokineospora > Actinokineospora sp. PR83. The sequence continues at coordinate 37,700 of NZ_JAJCXD010000053.1, read as the reverse complement.
CCAGATGCCGAAGCGCTCGTCGTGGGCGAGGGCGTAGTCGAGGCACTCCGCGCGCACCTCGCAGCCGAGGCAGATGCGCTTGGCCTCCCGGGTGGATCCGCCCTTCTCGGGGAAGAACGCCTCCGGGTCGGTCTGCGCGCAGAGCGCGCGCTCCTGCCACTCCTGCTCGTCGGTCTCGTCGAGGAAACCGGCGAGTGCCCCCAGCTCCTCGGCCGGGCGCTCCCCCCACTCCATGACGCGACCCCCGTCGTTCATTCCCTGCATCTCAGCCCGCCTCCTCGCCTTCCGATACTCCTCGGTCGGCGGATGGCACGCACCGTCCCCTTGGTGAATGACATCGATGTGATTACACCCGTGTCCCGGCGGCGGGTCAAGCGAGGCCCCCGGCCGGGTGATGCGATATGAGCGGCCCGTACACGATCGGGTACCAAGGGGAGTCTCCCCTCTTTACCCGCACCGGCCGCCGGGCAAACCGCGAACATTGCCACACTGGTGGGGTGCCCAGATCAGCGATCCGCCCCTCACCCGTGTTCCTCGGCCTGCTCGCGCTCACCGCCGGCGCGGGCTTCCTGACCATGGTGGACAACAAAACCGCGGCCCGAGCAGGGGTTTTCCTGCTGGTGCTCGGCGGCTGGGCGGTGTCGCTGTGCGTGCACGAGTTCGGCCACGCCGTCGTCGCCTTCCGCGGCGGCGACTGGTCGGTGCAGCACAAGGGGTACCTGACGCTGGACCCGCGCAGGTACACCGACCCGGTGCTGAGCCTGCTGCTGCCGATCCTGTTCCTGGCGATCGGCGGAATCCCGCTGCCCGGCGGCGCGGTGTGGATCAACCACGGGTCGCTGCGCTCCCGAGCGGTGGAATCACGCGTGTCCCTGGCCGGGCCGCTGTCGAACCTGGCCATCGGCATCCTGCTGGCGGTCGCGGTGGCCGTGTTCGGGCCGTCGACCACGGAGATCGCCTTCGGCGGCCTGACCGACCACGCGCTGTGGGCGGGCCTGTCGTTCCTCGCGCTGCTGCAACTGGCGGCGTTCGTGCTGAACATGCTCCCGGTTCCCGGCCTGGACGGGTGGGGGGCGATCGAGCCGTACCTGTCCTACGAGGCGCGGGCGTTCGGGGCCAAGGCCCGGCAGTGGGCGCCGCTGATCCTGTTCGCCGTGCTGATCGGCGTCCCCGGCGTGAGCGAGGTGTTCTGGGAGGTGGTGATCGCGCTGTACGGCGCGGTCGGCGGGGACGAGATCGCCGCCGCCGTCGGGCAGTCGCTGTTCTTCTTCTGGCGGTGAACCGCCCGATACCGCCCCTCACCCGGACGGGGTCCACCCCGGCGTGCGAGGATCGCCGACCGTGAAGGTTGTCGTTCTGGTCGGGGGCGTCGGCGGCGCCCGGTTCCTGCTCGGGGTCAAGCGGCTGCTGGGGTTGCCCCCGGTCGGTCCGGCGGACTCGCCGCACGAGGTCACCGCGGTGGTGAACACCGCCGACGACATCTGGTTGCACGGGCTGCGCATCTGCCCCGACCTGGACACCTGCATGTACACCCTGGGCGGGGGCATCGACACCGAGCGCGGCTGGGGCCGCACCGGGGAGTCGTGGACGGTCAAGGAGGAGCTGGCCGCCTACGGCACCGACGCCGAGTGGTTCGGCCTCGGCGACAAGGACATCGCCACCCACCTGGTGCGCACCCGGATGATGCGGGCGGGCTACGACCTGTCCGACATCACCGCCGCGCTGTGCGACCGGTGGAAGCCCGGGGTGCGGCTGCTGCCGATGACCGACGACCGGGTCGAGACGCACGTGGTGATCGACGAGCCGGGCACCGGGGAGCGCAAGGCGGTGCACTTCCAGGAGTGGTGGATCCGCCACCGCGCCGAGCCAAGGGCACAGTCGATCGTGCCGGTCGGCGCGGACGAGGCCACCCCGGGGCCGGGGGTGGTGGAGGCGATCGGCGAGGCCGACCTGGTGCTGCTGGCCCCGTCGAACCCGGTGGTGAGCATCGGGTCGGTGCTGGCCGTGCCCGGGCTGCGCGCGGCGCTGCGCAAGACCGGTGCCCCGGTGATCGGGGTGTCGCCGATCATCGGCGACAAGCCGGTGCGCGGGATGGCCGACGCCTGCCTGGCCGCGATCGGCCTGGAGACCTCCGCGCAGGCCGTGGGGCGCCACTACGGCTCCCGCGCGTGCTCGGACAAGGGCATCCTCGACGGCTGGCTGGTGCACACCGGCGACAAGGCCGACGTGGACGGGGTGGCGGTGCGCGCGGTCCCGCTGCTGATGTCCGATGTGGACGCGACGGCGGAGATGGCGCGGGCGGCGTTCGACCTGGGCGGGGTGGAGGTCCCGGCGTGAGCGGGCACGCGGCGCCGGGCGGGATCGAGGTCCTGCCGGTGCCGGGCCTGCCCGAGTTCCGCCCCGGCGACGACCTGACCGGCGAGCTGGCCAAGGCCATGCCGTGGCTGCGCTCCGGGGACACGGTCGTGGTCACCAGCAAGGTGTTCTCCAAAGTGGAGGGTCGGCTGGTCCGGGTGCCCGCCGACCCGCAGGCGCGCGAGGCCGCGCGCGCCCGGCTGGTGCTGGACGAGGCGGAGAAGGTCGTCGCCCGCAAGGGCCGCACGCTGATCACGGTCAACCGGCTGGGGATCGTGCAGGCCGCGTCCGGGGTGGACGCCTCGAATGTGGCCGCCGACGAGGTGGCGCTGCTCCCGGTCGACCCGGACGCCTCCGCCGCCGCCCTGCGCGGCGGCCTGCGCGAGCGCCTGGGCGTGGAGGTGGCCGTGGTCGTCACCGACACCATGGGCCGCGCCTGGCGGCTGGGGCAGACCGACGCCGCGATCGGCTCCTCCGGCCTGCCGGTCCTGCACGCCTACGCCGGTGAGGTCGACGCGCACGGCAACGAGCTGGTGGTCACCGCCATCGCGGTGGCCGACGAGGTTGCCGCCGCCGCCGACCTGGTCAAGGGCAAGCTCGGCGGCACCCCGGTCGCCGTGGTGCGCGGCCTCGACCTGCGCGACGACGGCAGCCGCGCCCGCGACCTGGTGCGGGTGGAGGACGACCTGTTCCGCCTGGGCACCGCGGAGGCGATCGCCCAGGGCAGGCGCGAGGCGGTCCTGGTCCGCCGCTCGCTGCGCGAGTTCACCGCCGACCCGGTCGACCCGGCCGCCCTGCGCCGCGCCGTGGCCGCCGCCCTGACCGCCCCCGCCCCGCACCACACCCGCCCGGTGCGGTTCGCGCACGTCCGGGACAAGCGCGCGGAGCTGCTGGCGGCCATGCGCGAGCGCTGGGAGGCCGACCTCCGCGCCGACGGCTGGTCGGAGGACAGGATCGCCCGCCGGGTGGCCCGGGGCGACCTGCTGCACCGCGCCCCCGAGGTCGTGCTGCCGTTCCTGGTGCGCGAGGGCGCCCACGACTACCCCGACGCCCGCCGCGCCGAGGCCGAGCGGACCATGTTCACCGTGGCGGGCGGCGCTGCCGTGCAGGGGCTGCTGGTGGCCCTGGCGGCGGAGGGCCTGGGCTCGTGCTGGGTATCCTCGACGATCTTCTGCGCGGACGTCGTGCGCGGGGTGCTCGACCTGCCGGACGGGTGGGAGCCCCTGGGCGCGGTGGCGGTCGGCCACCCGGTCGACCCGCTGACCCCGCGCGAACCGAGGACCGACGAGGGATGGCTCCAGCTGTGAACCGGCTCCACGAGGACACCGTCACCACCCTGAGCACCTGGAAACCCGCCGACCGGGGCCAGGAGTCGCTGCGCCAGGCCTACCTCGGGTTCCTCGCCGCCCGCCCCGACGCGTGCGCCAGGTCCTGCGCGGCGGGCCACATCACGGCGTCGGCGCTGGTGTTCGACCACACCGGCTCCTCGGTGCTGCTGACCCTGCACCCCAGGGTGGGCCGCTGGCTGCAACTGGGCGGGCACTGCGAACCGGAGGACACCACGCTGGCGGGCGCGGCCCTGCGCGAGGCCACCGAGGAGTCCGGCATCGCGGGCCTGCGGATCGAACCGGTGCCGCTGCACGTCGACGTCCACCCGATCACCTGCTCGCTGGGCGTGCCCACCCGCCACTTCGACGTCCGCTTCGCCGTGCACGCCCCGGAGAACTCGATCGCCGTGCGCAGCGACGAGTCGCTGGACCTGCGCTGGTGGCCGGTGGACGCGCTGCCGCCGGACCCGGACCGGGCGGCGGGGATCGGCGCCATGCTCGCCGCCACCCGGTGAGCGGGCTGCTCGACCTGGACCCGGAGTCCGGGGTCCCGCCGTTCGAGCAGGTGCGGGCCGGGCTGGCGCGCAAGATCAACGACCGGGAGCTGGCGGTCGGCACCAAGCTGCCCACGGTCCGGGCGCTGGCCGCCGACCTGGGCATCGCCGCCAACACCGTCGCCAGGGCCTACCGGGAACTGGAGGAGGCGGGCCTGCTGGAGACCAGGGGCCGCGCCGGGACGTTCGTGGGCGCGGCCGGGGACCGGTCGCTGTCGCGGGCCAAGCAGGCCGCCGACCGCTACGCCGCCGAGACCCACCGCCTGGGCCTCACGGCGGAGCAGGCCCTGGAGATCGTCCGCGCGGCGCTCGGCGACTAGCCGGTCAGCCCCGGTCGCCGCCGTCGAGCCGCTGCGACATGGAGGGGCGCCCCGAGGAGGGCGGCTGCTTGGTGGTGGGGATCAGCCCGTCGAGCTGCTCGGGCTGGGGCGGCGCGGCGGGCGCCCGGGGTGCGGGCTTGGGCGGCGACGCCAGCGACTGGGTGGCCGCCTCCTGGGCGATGGCGGGCAGCTCGTCCACCGGGAACACCATCGTCACGTCCGGGTCGGCCGCGTCGAGGGCGCTCATCACCGCCCGGGGGATCTGCAGCGTCGCCGCGACGTCCATCGGGGAGGTGGCGCTGTCGGGGGTCACGACGTAGGCGCCGCGCGCGCGGGCCCTCGCCAGGATGAGATCGGCCCGGTCACGGGGATCCATGTCTCGACCTCTCCGTGGGAACCTTCGGGTGTCCTGCCAGGGTATCGCCCCGGCCACGCCACGTCATGGAACCGGGCCTACAACCTGTCGAGTTCGCCGCGTTCCCGCAGGATCTCGGTGAGCCGCTTGATGTCCTGGGCCCGGTCGCGGCCGCAGACGAGGACCGCGTCCTCGGTGTCGACCACGATCACGTCGCTGACGCCCAGGGTGGAGACGAGCCGGTTGCCCGCCGGGACGACCACCACGCCCTCCCCGTCGACCACCACCGCGCGACCGCCGGGGCCGGTGGCGAAGGACTTGCCGCCCCCGCCCACGTCGACGCCGAGCAGCTCCACCACGGTCTCGAAGTCACCGATGTCGGACCAGCCGAAGTCGCCGGGCACGGTGCCGACCTTGCCGTCCTCGGCGGCCGGTTCCATCACCGCGTACTCCACGGCCACCTTCGGCACCGACGGCCACAGCTCGGCCAGCGTCTCCTCCTGCGCGTCGGTGTCCCAGGCGTCGGCGATGCGGGCGATGGGCTCGGCCACGTCCGGGCGCCGGGCGGCCAGCTCGGCGAGGAAGACGTCGGTCTTCCAGACGAACATGCTCGCGTTCCACAGGTACTTGCCGGACTCGACGTAGCGCGTCGCCACGTCCAGCGACGGCTTCTCCTTGAACTCCAGCACCCGCTGGATCACCGAGCGCGCGGCGGGCTCGCTGCACTGGAGGTACCCGTAACCGGTTTCGGGCCGGGTCGGGGTGATGCCGATGGTCATCAGGTAGCCGTCGCGGGCACCGTCGACCGCGCGGGCCACGGTGTGCGCGAACTCGGCGGTGTCGGTGATCAGGTGGTCGGCGGCGAAGGACGCCATCACCGCACCCGGCGCCCGCCGGTGGATGACGGCGGCGGCCAGGGCGATCGCCGCGCAGGAGTCCCTGGCGAACGGCTCGACCAGGATGTTGCGCTCGGGCAGCCCCGGGAGCTGCCTGGCGACCCCGGCCGCGTGCGCGGTCCCGGTCACCACCAGCAGGTTGGCCGCCGAGCACAGCGGCACCAGCCGGTCGAAGGTCGCCTGGAGCAGCGAGCGGTCCGTCCCGGTGAGCGGGTGCAGGAACTTGGGGTTGGCCGCCCGCGAGAGCGGCCAGAGGCGGGTGCCGCTGCCACCGGCCGGCACGACCACGTGCAGGTCTGTCGTCGTCACAGCGCTACTCGTTCCCCATCTGACAGCGAAGGTGTCCACCGAGACGTCTCGGTGGTGGCGCAACTGTAACCAACCGGCGGGTACGGTCCCCGTGATGATGCCCACCGCCGTGACACCGCCCGCCCCCGCCACGCGGCGCTGGGCCCCCGAGCGCGCCGTGGACGTGGCGGCCCTGCTGCGCCCGCTGCGCCGGGGCCCTGGCGACCCGTGCCTGCGGCTGGGCCCGGACGGCGCGTGGCTGGCGGCCAACACCGCGACCGGCCCCGGCACCCTGCACCTGGCGGTGTCCGCCGGGGAGGTCACCGCGTCGGCCTGGGGCCCGGGCGCGGACCCGCTCCTGGCGTCCGTCCCCGCCCTGCTGGGCGCCGAGGACGACGACTCGGACTTCGTGGCCCACCACCCGCTGGTGGCCGAGGTGCGCAGGCGCAAGCCCGCCCTGCGCCTGGGCGCCACCGGCCGGGTGTGGGACGTGCTGCTGGCGGCGGTCCTGGAGCAGAAGGTCACCGGCACCGAGGCCCACCGCTCCTGGCGCGACCTGGCCCACCGCTTCGGCACCCGGCTGCCCGGCCCGGTGTGCGCCCCACCGACCCCCGCGGCGGTGCTGGGCATCACCGATTGGGAGTGGCACAAGGCGGGCGTGGACGGCGCCCGCCGCCGCGCCATCATCGCCGCCGCCCAGGTCGCCGGGAGATTGGAACGCGCAGCGGACCTCAAGGGCGTCGAGGGCAGGCTGCTGCTGCGCCGCGTCCCCGGCATCGGCGTCTGGACCGCCGCCGAGGTCGCCCAACGCGCCTGGGGCGACCCCGACGCGGTCAGCGTGGGCGACTTCCACGTCCCCGGGCTCGTCGGCCACGCCCTCCTCGGCCGCAAGCTCGACGACGCCGGGATGCTGGAGGTGCTGGCGCCCTACGCGGGCCACCGGCACCGGGCCGTCCGCTACATCCTGAGCGCGGGACTGGGCAAACCCCGGTACGGCCCCCGGTTCTCCCCACGGGACTTCCGCCACCTGTAGACCCGCCCGCACCCCGAACCATCGGCCGGACGACCAGCCACCCGAAACCCCACCGAGGCGCAGCGAAAACCAGCCACCCCCGCAACCGCAGGCCCGGCTACGAAAATGCCCGGGTGGGTGGATGTGCTTGGGTGGGGGTAGCGATCATGTGCAAGCCTGCTTGGGCTGTGGGGCATCTCTTCAGCCCCACTCGGTCACACTGGGCGCATGATCGCTGTAGGGGCCCCGCCCAAGCGGATCCACCCACCCGGGCACCAGCGACAAAATCCCGGGCTTTAAACCAACGGCACGGCTGAGCAGATCAGCCCATCCCGAAGACCACAAACGGGAACCGCACGCCCCCCACCACCGTTCCCCCCACGTGGGCTTCATCGAGACCGCACTGGCCTGGAGCATCCCCGGCACCACCCTGCTCATGCTCGCCGCAGGCGGCTTCGAGCTCTGGCGCCAGCGCAGGGGAAAAACCACCGGCACCCCGGTCACCGCCACCTACGTCGACGAGTTCACCGCGATCTTCTACGGCACCAAGCGGGTGGAACTCGACCACCGCGACTCGATCTCGATGATGCGCGACGAGGACGCCCAGGGCGCCCCGCCGCTGGGGATCGACCTCGACGGCGGCACCGCGAAGATCAGCCTCAGCGGGACTGGAGCTTCAGCCGCACCGACAGGCCGGCCTTCACCGCGGCCCGCACCGGCGCCCACTGCGCACCCTGGTGCCGGTCGGAGATATACCGGTAGGCCGAGTCGTGGTGCGCGGCCAGCATCGCGGAAGAGGCCTTAGCCGTGGACACGCCCTGGATGTGCATGACCCGCGCCGAGGGCACGTAGACGTTCTGCCACCCGGCCCGGCCCAGCCGCTCGCCCAGGTCGACGTCCTCGAAGTACATGAAGTACCGGGGGTCGAACCCGTCGACGGAGTCGAACGCGGCGCGGCGCAGCAGCAGGCACGACCCGGACAGCCACCCGGCGACCCGCTCGGAGATGTCGGCGGCGGACTGCTGGTAGGCCCGCGTCCACGGGTTGGTGGGCCACAGCTTGCCCAGCACCCCGTGCCCGATCCCCTTGCCCAGCGAGGGGACCTCCCGGGCCGACGGGTACACCACACCGCTGCGCTCGGTGATCAGCGGCCCGAAGGCGCCCGCCCGCGGCCACCGCTCGGTGGCCTCCAGCAGGGTGTCGAGCGAGCCGGGGCCCCACTCCAGGTCCGGGTTGGCCACCACGACCCACCCGTACTCCCGGCCCAGCTCGGCGACGCCGCGGTTGGCCCCCGCCCCGTACCCGAGGTTGCCCCCGGTGGGCACGAGGGACACGTGCTCGTGGGTCGCGGCGGCGGCCTCCGGCGCACCGTCGGTGGAGCCGTTGTCGGCCAGGACCACCCGCACCGGGCGGGTCGTCGCTTCGGACAGGGTGGTGATGAACCGCTCCAGGGTCTCCCCCGGCGAATACGTCACGGTCACCACGGCCAGCTCGTCACCATAGGCGTCGGTCACGGCACGACATTGTGCCCGACCGCCCTCAGCGGGTGCGCCGGTGCCGGGTCAGCGCCCGCCCGTATGCCTCCCGGTGCCCCTCGGCGCACTGGCCCCAGGTGAACTCCTTGGCCCGCCGTTGCGCGGCCGCGGCCAGGTCGGCCCGCCTGGCCGGGTCGTCGAGCAGGTCGCCGATCGCGGCGCCGATGTCGTCCGCGCCCACCCCGCAGTAGGCCACCGCGTCGCCGCCGACCTCCGGCAGCGACAGCCGCCTGGTGGTCAGCACGCAGGCGCCGCAGGCCATGGCCTCCAGCACCGGCAGCCCGAACCCCTCCCCCAGGCTGGGGTAGGCGACCAGGGCCGCGCCGCCGAGGAACCCGGCGAGGTGGTCGAACGGCAGGTACCCGGCCCGGATCACCCGCACCCGGTGCGGCACCGCGTCCAGCGCCCGTTCGATCTGGTGGTCCCAGCCCGGTTGCCCGGCCAGCACCAGCGACGGCGGGTCCGCCCGGCCCCGGCAGGCGGCGGCGAAGCCGCGGATCAGGGCGGGCACGTTCTTGCGCGGCTCCAACGCCCCCAGGAACGCCACGTACGGCTGGTCGCCGAGGCCGATCCCGGCGCGCGCGGCGGCCACCTGGTCGGGGCTCGGCGGGTGGAAGCGCTCGCTGTCGACCCCGTGCTGGATCACCGCGAGCGCGCCCTGGTCGGCCCCGGCGACGCGGGCCAGCTCGGTGGCGGTGGCGGTGCTGGGCACCACGCACAGGCTCGCCCGGACCAGGGAGGTGCGGGTCCAGGCGCGGAAGAAGCGGGCCTTGATGGAGTGGTGCAGCGCCGGGTCGGTGAAGAAGGTGGCGTCGTGCAGGGTGACCACGGAGGCGGCCTGGCCCGCCAGCGGGAGCGTGTAGTGCGGGGAGTGCAGGACGTCGACGCCGAGCTTGCGCACCAGGCGGGGCAGGGTGGTCTGCTCCCAGGTCAGCCGGGCCGTGCGGGTGGTTACCGACTCCGAGGTCGGCACGACCCGGGCGCGCGGCGCGAGGGTGGCGTAGAGGCCCGCGTCACGGGGCTGGCAGACCACGCTGAGCGTCGCGCCGTCGGCGTCGAGGGCGGCCACGAGCGAGTCGACGTAGCGGCCGACCCCGCCGCGGTCGGCCGGGACGGCGGTCGCGTCGATGAGCACGCGGGGGTCGGACACGCGCCCCAGCGTACGACGGCCGGTTACGACGGTGCTCACGAACGCGTGAACTTTGCCCCGACCGTCACCGGGCGCGTTTTTCCGCCAGCAGCCGCAGGTGCAGCCGCCACACCGATTCCGCGGCGTGTGCCCAGGTGAACGTGGCCGCGCGGGTCCGACCCCGATCCACCATCGCCGCTGCCCGTTCGGGTGAATCCACCACGCTGGTCAGCGCCCGGGCGAGGTCGGCCGGGTCTTCCCGCAGCGCGGCCACCCCGGCCCCGCCCGCCACCTCCACCAGCGCGGGCGCGTCCGAGTGCACCACCGGCACCCCCACCGCCATCGCCTCCAGCACCGGCAGCCCGAACCCCTCGGCCCGGCTCGGCGCGGCCAGCACCGTCGCCCGGTGCAGCACCACGGCCAACTCGGTGTCGGTCAGCGGCCCCAGCACCCGCAGCCGCCCCGGCGGCAGCCCGTGCTGGGCGGCCAGCGCCCGCAGGTCCACCCCGCCCCACCCGGTCGGGCCGACCACCACCAGCGGCAGGTCGGGCGCCCCCGGGTCGGCCATGGCCGCGATGAGCACGTCCAAGCCCTTGCGCGGCTCCACGGTGCCCACGGCGAGCACGTAGGTCTCCGGCAGCCGGTGCGCGGCGACGACCGCGGCGACCGCCTCCGCCGACGGCGGCGTGCGCAGGACGTCCGGCACCCCGTGCCCCACCACGTGCACCCGCGCGGGCCCCGGGGCGTGCTCGGCCAGCTCGGCGGCCACGGTGTCGGTCGGCACGACGATCGCGTCGGCCTTGCGCGCGGCCCGCTTGATCACCGCCCGGTGCCAGGCGGCCCCGCGCGGGGTGAGGGTCTCGGGGTGGGTGAACGGCACGGTGTCGTGGACGGTCACCACCAGCACCGCGCCCTTGCGGGCAGTCGCGGGCGCCAGCGGGGTGGGCGCGTGCACCGCGTCCCCACCCGGCCACAGCGGCACCCCGTACTCCCAGGCCAGGGTCAGCCCCCGGCGGGGCAGCGCCAGCACCCGGGACCGGGCGAGCCCGTCGACCTCGGCGCCGCGGGCGTCGCGGTGCCGCGCCGCGACCCCGCTCACCACCCACCCCTCGGGCGCGGTGGCCGCCAGCGCGGCGGCCAGCTCCCGCGTGTAGCGGCCGGTGCCGCCGGGGACTGGAGCGAGGAGCTGCTCGGTGAGCACGACGAGCTCGGGCACGGGGGCAGCCTCCCACGGGAGCCGATCACCACGAGAACCCGGCCTGGTCGGCGGCGGGAGTCCTGATCGGCGAGGAGGATCGGTGGCGGAGTCGGGTTCGTTGTGCGAACGGGTGCCCCTGCCCTGCGCCGCCGGAAATCGCCTTTCCTGGACCCCGACTCGGTCTCGAACAGAGAGCTCACGGACCGATCAGCGTGTCGTGGATGTGATCATCGAGTTGGGCCAGGAAGTCCTCCGCCCGCCACGGGCGCAGCTCTCGCCGCGCCAGCCTGATCCGTTGTGCGGGCACACGGCCGCCCGTGGTTGCCGTGATCTCCACCGCCTCGTGCAGGAGATCGACGCAGGCTGCCGGATCGCCGAGACGCAGTCGGGCGAGGGCCAGGTCGGTGCCGACGATGCCTCGTTGGACCGCGTCTCTCGACTGCCTCAACGCGCCGAGGGAACGGTCGAGGTGGTCGTGGGCACGGCGCGCGTCGCCGGTGTGGAGAGCGCAGAGTCCATCGAAACCGTTCAGGCGTTCGGCGGTGAATCCTCCGTGGGGGTCTTCGACGGTCATTTGGTCCACGGTCTTCCACGCCCGTTCGAGCGCGGTGGCCGCGTCGGCGGCCTGGCTGGCGCGGGCGCAGATTTCCGCGTGAACGGCATGCGCACGGGCCCGGACCGCGTAACTGGCGCCCTGATGGGCGTCAATGGTCGCGGCACGGGCGATTTTCCGGGCCGCTTCCAGGTCGTCGGTCGCGTGCAAGGTCACCATGGCGTGACTCGTCCGCACGGCAGCCCGGCGACTTCGATCGTCGAGTCGCCCAGCCACCTCGGTGGCGTCCGCGTACAGCGCCGTGGCCATCTCGTCATCGCGGGTTTCGAAGGCCAACCGACCGCCGAGTGCGTAAGCATCGATGGCGAGCGATACCAGTTCGTCCTGCGGGCTCGCGTAGTCGAGCCGCAACACCTGACGGCACGTCTCGATGACGGGCGCGAGCTGGAGTTGGAGACGGGCGAACGGGAGCAATCCGACCTGCTTGTCAATCATCGTGACCGATTCACGCAGCAGGCTGAGCGCCTCGTGATCGAGCCGCGATGGATCACCTCGGAGCACGGCGGTACTCGAATGCGTGGAAGGCGGCAGCGCCATTTCACCGCTGCTGCCACTCGCCTCCTGACTGATCAGGTCGACGAGTTGACGCACGCGCTGTGGCGGCGTTCCGAAATGGCGGAGAGCATCCAGGAGGACAACGAAGTCCGATCGAGGCCCCAACGCAACGCGGCCGGATGGGGTTCGGGCATAGAGGTGCGCGAGGAGGAACTGGTAGCGGTCGCCGGGGCTGGTCCGGTCAGTGGAACTTTCCCATCTGGCAACGGTGCGCTGAATGCTCGCCACCTGCCTGTTCATCAGGGACGCGACCGCGAGCCCGCGCGCGGTGTCCCGTAGCGCACGCGCCAGATCCGCCCACGACCAGCCGCGTCTTTCGCGTAGCTGGCGCAAGAGGCGCGCACCGGTGTCACGATCGGCAGTGGTCACGATGACCAGTACACCACCCGCCTCCCGTCAGACCGGCACGACCAGTCGCGGTTTCCCCTGTTCGGCAGCGTAATTCACGGTGTACCAGGTGCCGCTTGTCGGCTGGGTACCACGCGGAAAACCAATCACAAGCCCACTGCGGTCGACCATCCACCGGTTGCGGGCGTGGTATGCCGTGGTGCCGAGCTTCGCGGCTCCCAACTCGACGACTCCTGCCAACCGGCCTCGCCCTTGCCACCATCGGATGGCCCCGTTCGCGGCTGCTGGTTGGTCAGCCACCGTGCACGGCACAACGACGGTCAGCGACGCTTGGGTGTGCGTGGCCAGCCAATCCAGTGCGGCGGTGTCGATCCCGGCGGCGCCACCGAGGTGGAAATGGGATTCCGAACCCGCGAACGGTCGCAGGTAGCCGTCGAACAAGTCGGGGAGCTGGGTCTCGCACTCGGCGGTGATCGAGCGTGTGCCGGTGACCGTCACGTATCGAACCACGCTCGTGTACTCCTTCTCCGATGTCATCGGATGTCATCTGCCCGATCGGACCTGGCCACGATCTCATGGGGGCACCGGCTGCAACGAGGACCGGATGGGAGTGCGATGACAACACAGGTGCTGACACCGTCGCAGCGAATCGGACGGGTGGCGTGTTCACGGGTTTTCGTGGGTGGCCACACGTTCCGCCTGGCATCGGGTGACACCGCGATCGCGGTGTTCCGGGGTGTGTGCGTCGAGGAGCGGCGTTTCCTCATCGTCGTGGACCGCCGGTTTCCCGGTCCGGTGATCGAGGGACCTCGGCCGATGGTGGCCACGATCCCGAAGCCCTTGATGTTGCAATGGGCCGATCACCGAGGGCTGATCTCGGTTGCCCGGGCGTGGATCACCGCCACGTCACCGGCCCGAGCAGGGAACGACTGGGCATTCGGCCGTTCCGCGTCCGAGGATGGGTGGGACAGGGCGGGATGACGGAGGAGGTGAACACCTGGCACCGCCTGCTGGGAATGACCCTGACCCGGTGCCGTCGCGATCGCGGACTGACAACCCGGGCAGCGGCGATCCGATTGGGGATGTCCCCGGCGACGCTGAACCGGTCAGAGAACGCCAAGCGCCCCTTCGAATTGGTTGAGGTGGGGGCCGCGCTGGCGGTGTACCAGCCGTCGCGGGCCGAGCGGTCTCGGGTACTGGCGCTCGCGGAGGAGCCGCGTGCCAGCGGGTGGTGGGCGGTGGGCGGTACCCCGCAGGTGCACGACGACGCGGTGATGGCACTGGAGGACACCGCCCGATCGGTGACCGAGTTCTCCGCCACCGACATCCCCCTGCTGGCCCAGACCCCCCACTACACCCGGGCTCTGTGCTGGAACCGCCGGGGCGAAGAGCAGGCGGCACTGACCCGCGCCGGGCGCAGACGCCGGACGCTGCTGAACCCCACCCAACCGGACCGCGTACTCATCCTCGACGAAGCCACACTGCGCCGCCCCGTCGGCGGACCGACCGCGATGGCACAGCAACTACGGCACCTGCTCGCCCTGACACGGGGCAGGCCGATCACGGTGCGGGTGATCCCGGTCAAAGAAGGCGGATACCGGTCCCCCGGCAACTGCGCGGTGTACCGGATCACCGACAAACCCACCATCGCGCACCTGTGGTCCACCGCCGCCTCCGGGCTGCTCGACGACCCCTCCGACACTCGGGCGATCGAGGGTTCGATGGCCGATCTTCTCTGCATCGCCGCCACCCCGAACGACAGCCTCGACCTGCTGAACCGGCTCGCCGCCGACCACGAACGCACCGCAGGCCTGTACCCGTGACACCAAGTCCACACCCGCCGAAGGACCTCTGCGATGACCACCACGAACGCAGAACACACACTCTCGATGCAGTGCACAAACACAGCCGACCGTGATCAGAGCACGCCGACACCATCACCGGCAGAGCTGCGCGACGAACTCATGGCGCGCGGATGGGGCCTCGACACCCACCGAGCCGGAAACACGATCACCATCGGCGCTCACCGCACCGGCGAGGGGTACCGCGAGTTCATGGTGATGCACGAGACCGGGCACGGGGAAATCCTCCTCGGCCGGTGGATCGCGGCGACAGACCTCGTCTGGATCCGGACGGCCGACGGCTGGCAGGAAACAACCCACCTGCTGGACACCTTCCCCGACGAACCCACCCACCCCTGGCTCCCCGCCCACGCCGAAGAACTCCTCACCGCCGCGCTGCAACGACAGGCCACGCTCTTGGCCGATTCCGCCTCGACAGGCACGGCCCCCCGACCAGGAGACGACGTCAAGGACAACCAGTGACAACACCCGCCACCACGACCACGGATGGCCGCGACGTCCGGGCAAAAACCCTGCGCGGACTACTGCTGGCCCGCGAACTCGACACCGCCCGACACAAGCGCGGTTTCACCACCCGAAACCTGGCCGAACAGATGTCCATGAGCCCGGCAATGCTCAACCGGGTGATGACCGGCCGCCGGGTACCCACCGCCCTGGAAATCGGCGGCCTGTGCAGCCTGCTCGACATCCACCCCACCCGACGACCCCACCTCTACCGGCTGACCGCCGACGCCGACCTCACCGACTGGCTCCTACGCCCCGGCACCGAAGGCGACACCGTCAGCAGTATCGAGCAGATCGCCGAGACGATCACTTGGGTGGACCCCACCACCATCCCCCGCCCACTGCGCACCACGGCCTACCACGACGCGATCACCCGGAATGCGGGTGAAGAACCCTTCCCCGCGCCACCGCAGAACACGCGTGCAGGCAAATCCTTCATCCACACCCAAGCGTTGACCCACCCCGGCATACCTGGGGAAACGATGCGCGAACAGCTCCGGCACCTGCGCGACACCACTCCGGGCAACATCCGTCTCCTGCCTGCCGCATCTCCACCACACCCCGGATTCCGGCTCCTGGAGATCGACCACTTCCCACCCGTGGTCCACATCAACCACCACGGCACCCACATCCTCCTCGAACACCCCGAATCCACCACTCCCTACACCGCGCTGTGCCGCACCCTCGAAACAATCGCGCTGACCACCGGGCACACCCGACGGGTGCTGAACGACCTCGCAACACACGGCAGGCACCGGTGACCGGCCAACTCTGCCCATGACCACCCCACCGGTCCGGTCCGCAGAACAGGGCGGTCGGTCAGCTCGCGGCGAGGCGGTAGGCGGCCACGGTCAGCTCCGCGCACCGCCGCCAGGTGTAGCCCGCCGCGTAGCCGCGCCGGGCGGCTGAGGTGTCGGCCGAGGTGGGGTGTTCCAGGGCCGAGGTCAGGGCCGCGCCCATCGCCTCGACGTCGCCGAAGGGGACCAGGGTGGCGTGGCCGCCGGAGACCTCGCGCAGGGCGGGGACGTCCGTGCAGACCACCGGTACGTCGCAGGCCATGGCCTCCAGCACCGGCAGCCCGAAGCCCTCCTCCCGGGAGGGCAGCACCAGCGCCGACGCCCCGGCCACCACCGACCGGAGGTCCACTTCGGACAGGTAGCCGGTGGTCAGCACCCCCGGTCCCGGCGCGTGCCCCGTTCCGGCGAGCACCAGCGGCGGCAGCGACGGGGTGGCCGCGTGTGCGGCGATCAGCCAGTCCAGCGACTTGCGCGGTCCCGCGGCGCCGACGAACAGCAGGTACTCCGAGGGCAGGCCCAGCCGGGCCGCCAGCGGGGCCGACGGGGGTCGGGCGGTGAACCACGCCAGGTCCACCCCCAGCGGGGTCACCGCGACCTTCTCCTCGGGCACGCCCAACCGGGAGACGACCTCGGCGGCGACCGCGGCGGACGGTGTCAGCACCACCCCGGCCCGGCGGACCGAGGAGCGCACCAGGGCGGGCAGTTCCGCGTCCGTGGGCGCCAGTTGCTCGGGGTGGTCCAGGAAGTCCAGGTCGTGCACGGTCACCACCCCGCCAGCGCGGAAGGCGGGGGGCAGGATGAAGTTCGTCCCGTGCACCACGTCGGTCAGGCCCGCGAACAGTTCCACCTGGGGGAACGACCCGCGCAGCCAGGCCTTGCGGAGCAGCCGGGCGGGGGCCGGGATGCCGCGCGCCCTGGCCCCGTGCGGCAGCACCGACCGCAGGCGCCGCCAGCCGCGCAGGGTGAACGCCACCGCACGCATGTCCACATCGGACATGGCGGCCAGTTCCTCGGCCAGCGACGCGGTGTAGCGGCCGATGCCGGTGCGGTTGCCCAGCAGCGGCGTCCCGTCGATCAGCACGCGGAGCCGGTCAGCCACGTCGCAGCCGCTCTTTGGCCAGTCGGCGGACTCGGCCTGCCGCGCGCTTGGCCAGCTCGCCGGGGCCGCCGCGGTCGAGGTATTCGCGGACCAGGGCGAGGTCGCGCAGCACGGTTCCCGTCGCGCCCAGCGGGGGGCGCGCGACCAGGGGCTCCGCGCCGGGGAGGCGGTCGGCGGACGGGCGCGGGTCGCGGCAGAACGCGGTGAGCGGGGCCAGCACGTTCTCCCAGGTGAACCGCTGCGCCACGACCGCGATGCGCTCCCGGCAGGCCGCGGCGAACTCGGCGTCGTAGAGGACCAGTTCCAGGGCTGCGGCCAGCGCGGTGGGGTCCTCGGCGGGCACGACCACGCCGAGGCCCTCGGTGCGCACCAGGTCGGCGAAGGCGTCGCCGTCGGTGGTGACGATCGGCAGCCCGGCCCACAGGTAGTCCAGCACCCGGGTGCGGAACGCGAAGGTGGTCTCCACGTGCTCGTAGTGCGTGGTGACCCCGGCGTCGGCGTCGAGCAGCCAGTCCTGGCGGCGGTCGTAGGGCACCCAGGTCTCGTTGAAGAACACGGTGCGCCCGGTGAGCCCGAGCTGCCCGGACAGGGTGCGCACCTGGGCGCCGATGTCCATCTCCGGGACCTCGGGGTTGGGGTGCTTCATGCCCAGGAACACCAGCCGCACGTCATCGCGGCGCCCGGACAGCTCGCCGATCGCCGTGACCAGGGTCAGCGGGTCGAACCAGCTGTAGACCCCGCCCGCCCAGAGGACGACCTTGTCCGACTCGCCGACCAGGCCGCCCTTGATCGGGGACGCCGACTGCTGCGGCGGCTTGCCCGGCAGGCCGAACGGGACCACGCCGAGGAAGGAGCGGACGGTGGGGTCGGTGTCGTAGAGGGCGGGGGTGAGCCTGCCCAGCGCCATCAGGTGCCCGAGCCAGAAGTGCCGCTGCCGCTCGGAGGCGCAGACGAAGAAGTCGCCGCGCTCCAACTGGGCGTTGAGGACGGCGGTGACCCCGATGAGGTCGAGTTCGCGCTGCTCGGCGACGGTGTCCTTGCCCTGTTCGAGCAGTTCCAGGTGCATCGGGTCGTAGATGTCGCAGACCACGACCTTGGTGGAGTCGGCGGCCTTGAGGGCGGGGACCATCTCCAGCGCGTGGCCCTGCAGGATGACGACGTCGGCCCAGTCGACGTGGTCGCCGAGGTCGCGCGGGCGGGACTTGAGCACCGGGAACGGCGCGGGCGGCGGCACGCACAGCGGGTTGACCGTCACCAGCCGCACCTCGTGCTCGGCGCCGAGGACGTCGGCCATGTTCCAGGCGCGGATCGCCGGTCCGGCCATCCGCTCGGAGATGGCGTCGCCGGTGATCACCAGGACCCTGCGGCGGGCGCCGAACGACTCCTCCAGGCCGAACGCCTCGACGAGGATGTCGTGCGCGGCCAGGTAGCGCGGCAGCGGGTAGGCGGGTTCCATCGCCCTGCGCATCAGCGGCACGATGTCGGCGTCGGAGCGGACCCGGCTCGCCTGCACGTCCTCGCGGGCGGCGGCGAGGGAGGGCAGCAGCTCGACGAACTGGTCGATCGCCAGGATGCCCGCCAGCGCGGGCGGGGACACGCGCTGCTCGGTGGGCCCGTCGCGGGTGATCTCCAGCGCGGTCGCGTCCAGGTCGCCGCGCGCGGTCGAGCGGCGCACGGCCAGCGCCAGCGCGGCGGGCAGCGCCTTGGCCAGGGTGGCGTCGGAGAGGTTCTTGTACATCGCCAGCAGCGCGTTGCGCTCCAGCAGGAACAGCTCGCGCGCGTTGTCCTCGGTGTCCACCTTGGACATGGAGGCGTGGTGGCGGTGGTAGGCCAGCGAGCCGGGTTCGAAGCGCACCCGCCAGCCGCGCAGGTTCAACCGCCAGCCCAGGTCGACGTCCTCGTAGAACATGAAGAACCGCTCGTCGAAGCCGCCCAGCTCGCGGTAGGCCCCGGCGCGGACGAACATGGCGGACCCGGTGGCGAACAGCACGTCGCGCGGGGCGTCGTGCGAGCCGTCGTCCGGCTGCCCGGCGTGGCGCTTGTAGCCCATGCCGAACCAGGTCAGCCCGCCGTCGACGAAGTCGATGCCGGTGCCGTCCCAGTCGACGACCTTGCTGGCGACGGCGGCCACGTCCGGCCGCTCGGCCAGCACCCGCACGGCGGCGCGCGCCCACTGCGGGTCGGGCCGGGCGTCGTTGTTCAGGAACGCCAGCACGCTGCCGGTGGCGTGCTCGACCCCCAGGTTGCACCCGCCCGCGAAGCCCAGGTTCTCCGGTGAGACGACCAGGTCGACGCCGTCGAGCCCGCGCAGCCGCTCGGCGTCGTGCCCGCCGTTGTCGACCACCACGACCTGCAACCGGTCGGCCGGGTAGTCCAGTTCCGCCCGCAGCGCGCGCACGCAGGTCGTCGTGTCCTCGGCGCCGCGGTAGTTGACCACCACCACCGAGACCACCGGTAGCGCGTCCGCCCCCTCAGCCAAGCCCGCCTCCTCGCCCGTAGGTGCCCACAGCCTGCCGCATCACCCGCCCGGAGCGGTCTCCCGCCCCCGCCCAACCGAGCAAGCCGGGCAAACCAGACCAAACGGGCGACCACTACCCCGGGGCGCGCTCCCGCCACACCCGCCGCCGCGCCGCCCGGTCCCCGGCCCGCCCCACCAGCGCCCGGGGTGCCCGCCGCAGCACCTCGCCCAGCACCCGCAGCCGCAGCGAGGGCAGGAAGTTGGCCCCCTCCGGCCGCCGGAACACCACCTTCGCGGTGATGGCGGCGAACCGCGCCACCTCCTTGAGGGCGACCGGGGTCGGCGCGCAGCGCAGCAGCATGACCAGCCGGTTGCGCTCGTTCCAGCGGTGGAACTCCCGCGACCCCAGCCGCGAGGTGGCCCCGTGCGCGTGGACCGCGGTGGCGCCCGGCACGGACACGACGTCCCAGCCGTGCAACCGCAGCCGCCAGGACGTGTCGGTGTCCTCGTAGTAGCAGAAGAAGTCCGCGGGCACCCCGCCCACCGCGCGCAGCGCGCCCACCCGCAGCAGCGCGGCCCCGCCGCAGAAGCCGAACACCGGGCCGCCGGTCAGGTCGAACCCGCGGCCCAGCGCGTCCACGCCCACCCCGACCGACTGCGTGCTCCCGTCCGCCCGCACCAGCCGCGCGCTCGCCGCCCCCGCGCCGGGAGCGGCGTCCAGCGCGTCCTCCAACCGGCCCAGCCAGCTCGGGTCCGGGACGGCGTCGTCGTTGAGCCAGGCCACGAACTCGGTGTCCACGCGGTCGAGGACGGCCGCGATCGCGCCCGCGTACCCGAGGTTGCGCTCCGGCCGGACCACCTCGACCCCGGCCGACCGGGCGATGTCCCCGCTGCCGTCGGTCGACGCGTTGTCCACCACCAGCGTCCGGTGTGGATGGTCCTGCCCGGCCAGCCCGGCGAGACAGGCACCCAGGTGCCCGGCACCGCGCCAGGTCACCACCACCACAGTCGTGCGCACCCGCGCACCCTACGACGACGCGACGCGCCCGCGACCGCCGGACGGGCGGGCACGGGCGCGGTGGTCCGGCGGTGTGCGGTGCGGTCTCAGGTTCAGGCGGGCAGGTACGCGGCCCGGTCGGTCTCGAAGGCGGCGCGCAGCGCCTCGCGCCACGGCCGCAGCGGCGTCAGCGACGCGTTCCACGCCCCGGCCGAGAGCACCGAGTACGCGGGCCGAGCCGCGGGCGTCGGGTAGTCGGCGGTCCCGCACGCCTTGACCCGCTCCGGGTCGGCGCCCAGCTCCTCGAACACGGCCCTGGCGAACCCGCACCAGGTGACCTCGCCCGCACCGGTCGCGTGCAGCACCCGCGCCGAGGGGCCACTGCCCTCGGCGACCTTGCCCGCCAGCTCCACCAGCCCGGCCGCCAGGTCCCGGGTCCAGGTGGGGGCGCCGAACTGGTCGTCGACGACGGACAGCGTGTCGCGCTGCGACTCCAACCGGGCCATCGTCTTCACGAAGTTGGCCCCGTGGGCGCCGTACACCCACGCCGTGCGGACTACCCACGCCCGGGCGCCCGAGCCCAGCACGGCCTGCTCACCGGCGAGCTTCGTCGCCCCGTACACCGTCCTCGGCCCGGTCTCGGCGTCCTCGGCGTAGGGAGCGGACGCGTCCCCGGAGAACACGTAGTCGGTGGACACGTGCAGCAGCGGCACGTTGCGGGTAGAGCACGCGGCGGCCAGCACGCGGGGGCCGTCCGCGTTCACCGCGTACGCGCGGGCGCGGTCCGACTCGGCCCTGTCCACCGCGGTGTAGGCGGCGGCGTTCACCACGACCGGCGTGTCCCCGGCCGCCTTCGCCGCCTCGGCGAACGCGGCCACGGCGGCGATCACCCCGCGGGTGTCGGTGAGGTCGAGCCGGGCGGAGTCGGGGGCGTTGACCTTGAGCGAGGGACCGGCCAGCCCGGCCAGCTCACGACCGAGCTGACCGGACCCGCCGGGTACCAGGAGTGCGAGAGTCACCGGGTCAGCTTCCCAGGGCGGCGCGCTGCTTGAGCGGCTCCCACCAGGCGCGGTTGTCGCGGAACCACTGCACGGTGCTCGCCAGGCCGTCGGCGAAGGCCACCCGCGGGGTGTAGCCCAGCTCGGTGGAGATCTTGGTGATGTCGACGGAGTAGCGGCGGTCGTGCGCCTTGCGGTCGATCACCGGCTGGATGAACGAGTCGTCGGTGCCGGTCGCCTCCAGCAGCAGGGCGGTCAGCTCCTTGTTGGTCAGCTCGGTGCCGCCGCCGATGTTGTAGACCTCGCCCGCCCGGCCGCCGTCGGCCACGAGCTGGATGCCGTGGCAGTGGTCGTCGACGTGCAGCCAGTCGCGCACGTTGAGGCCGTCGCCGTAGAGCGGGATCTTCTTGCCGTCCAGCAGGTTCGTGGTGAACAGCGGGATGACCTTCTCCGGGAACTGGTACGGCCCGTAGTTGTTCGAGCAGCGGGTGATGCACACCGGCAGCCCGTGGGTCTTGAAGAACGACCGGGCGATCAGGTCCGAGGACGCCTTCGACGCCGAGTACGGCGAGTTGGGCTCCAGAGGGTGGGTCTCCGGCCACGAGCCCTCGTCGATCGAGCCGTAGACCTCGTCGGTGGAGACGTGCACGAACTTCGACACCTCGGCGTCGACGGCGGCCTGCAGCAGGGTCTGGGTGCCCAGCACGTTGGTCAGCACGAAGTCGGCGGCGCCCAGGATCGAGCGGTCGACGTGCGACTCGGCGGCGAAGTGCACCACCAGGTCCACCCCGGTCATCGTCTGCCGGACCAGTTCGGCGTCGCAGATGTCGCCCTCGACGAAGCGCAGGCGCTCACTGTCCGCGACCGGGTCGAGGTTGGCCCGGTTGCCCGCGTACGTCAGCTTGTCGAACACCACGACCTCGGCGTCCGCCAGGGTCGGGTACGCCCCGCCCAGGGCTTGCCGCACGTAGTGCGACCCGATGAACCCGGCACCGCCCGTGACCAATACCCGCATCTGCTTTCCACCGTCCCTCAGTTCGCGTGATGGGTTCGAGTGTTCCATGCCGCACTACGTCACCTCTGCTCACTACTGAGTGTTGACAGGAGTGACGCTTGATTGGCTCTCAGCATTCGCTGGGTAACCTGTTCGGGGGACGACGGGATGGGGAGGAGCGTGCGTGGACGAGCGTGCGCAACCGGTGGGTGAGTCCGTTGGGCCATCGAGGTGGCTGCGCGCGGGCGGCGCGCTGGTCAAGTCGCTGATCGCCGTGCTCTCCGCCGCGGTCGTGGCGGGCACCGGGTACGGCTGGTGGGGTGTCGGTGACCTCGACGCGAACACCGTCACCACCGACGTGATCGACACCCTGCCCGAGGACTTCGGGCGGGTGCCGCTCGACGGCGCGGTGGACATCCTGCTGGTCGGCATCGACAGCCGCACCGACGCCTACGGCAACCCGCTGCCCAAGGAGGTGCTGGCCATGCTCAACGGCGGCCGGGCCGAGGGCGAGCGCAACACCGACACGATGATCCTGGTGCACATCCCGGTGGACGGGCGCCGGGCGATCGCCTTCTCCTTCCCGCGCGACTCCTGGGTGGACGTCGGCGAGGGCTTCGGCAAGCACAAGCTGAACTCCGCGTTCGTCTACGCCTACAACGACGCCCGCAAGACCCTGTCCGAGCAGGGCGTCGCCGACCCGGAGCTGGACAAGCAGGCCACCGTCGCCGGCCGCAAGAACCTGATCTCCACGATCGAGCGGCTCGTCGGCGGCGCGGTCACCATCGACCGCTACGCCGAGGTGAACCTGGCCAGCTTCTACGAGGTCACCAAGGCCATCGGCGGGGTGGACGTCTGCCTCAACAACGCCGTCGACGAACCCAAGTCCGGCGCGCGGTTCCCGGCGGGCAAGCAGACCGTCTCCGGCGCGGCGGCGCTGTCGTTCGTCCGGCAGCGCTACGAGCTGCCCAATGGCGACCTCGACCGGATCGTGCGGCAGCAGGTGTTCCTCGGGGCGCTGGCGAACAAGGTGCTCTCGGCGGACATGCTGGCCGACCCCGGCAAGGTGCGGGAGCTGGTGACGGCCGTGCAGAAGTCGGTCGTGCTCTCCTCGAACTGGAACCTGTCCACCTTCGCCGCGCAGATGCAGGGGCTCAGCAGCGGCAACATCGAGTTCCGCACCATCCCCAACCAGGGCGACGCCAAGATCGGCGGCGCGGACGTGATCAAGGTCGACCCGACCGAGGTGGCCAGGTTCGTGGCGAGCCTGACCAGCACCGCCGACGAGGAGGCGACCACCCCGTCGTCCCCGTCGGACGAGCTGCCGACGCCGCCCACCACCGCGTCGTCGACCGCGCCGGGGACGCCCGGGGGCGAATCGGGTGTGACGGTCGACGTGCGCAACGGGTCGACCACCCGGGGCCTGGCGAGCACCGTGCTGGACACCCTGGTCCAGGCCGGGTTCACCCCCGGGGAGGTGGGCGACGCGCCGGTGCGCACCGCCACCGTCGTCCAGTACGCCCCGGGCGGGCTGGCCGACGCCCGGTCCGTGGCGGTGTCGCTCGGTGGCGCCGTCAACTACGAGGAGAGCCCCGGTCTGGCCGCAGGCCGGGTGCGGGTGCTGCTCGGCACCGCTTTCACCCCCGGCACCGCGGGCGCGGCCGACCAGGGCCTGTTCGGCGCCCGCCTGTCACCCGATCAGACGACACCGGGCACGACTCCCCCCACTGAGACGGCCCCTCCGGCGAAGATCGACGCAGGCAGCGTCAACTGCGTGAACTGACCCCCGCGTCCATCACGATCGGCGATCTTCTCCGGCGAACCGCCCGGGCCCGGCCGCGGGCGCTGCCACCCTGGAGAGAGCACGCGCGCGTGGAGGAGGAAGTCGTGACGGACCGGCCGACGCCAGGACCGGCGGAGGACACCCCGGGGACCCGGCCCACCGGGGCCGAGCCCGCCGGGGCGCACCCGGCCGGAGCCGGACCCACCGGGACGCCGCGGGCCGAGACCCCACCGGCCGAAACCCAGGCCGCCGAGAACCAGCCGGTCGAAACTCAGCCGGTCGAGGACCAACCCGCCGAAACTCAGCCGGTCGAGGACCAACCCGCCGAAGATCAGCCGGTCGAGGACCAACCCATCGAGGTCCAACCCGCTGAGGTCCAGCCGACCGAGGTCCAGCCGGGTCCGGGCCAGTCCGCCGAGAGCGAGCAGGCGGTCGCCCCGGCCACAGCCGCCCCGGCGGGGGCTGCCGGGGCCGGGACGGGCGCGGTGGCGAGGCGCAGGCGGGGGTCGGGGTGGCTGGTGGCGGGGCGGGTGCTGGTGGCGCTGGTGTCGGCGGCGGTGCTGGCGGGGACCGGGCTGGTGACCGTGCGGGTCGACACCTTCCAGGACAGCGTCACCACCACCGACGCGCTCGCCGAGGCGCAGAACTCCGCCGCCGCGCCACCGGAGGACGACGGCGCCAACGACATCCTGGTCGTCGGCAGCGACACCCGCACCGACCTGCAGGGCAGGCCGCTGTCGGCCCGCATCCTGCGCCAGCTCCGCACCGAGGCCACCGACACGATCAACACCGACACGCTGATCCTGCTGCGGCTGCCCCGCGGCGGCGGGTCGGGCCACGCGATCTCCATCCCGCGCGACACCTCCGTCGAGGTGCCCGGCGCGGGCCAGGAGAAGATCAACGGCGCGTTCGGCGTGACCAAGGCGCGCACCGCGCAGCGGCTGGTCGACGGCGGCGAGACCGACCGGGCCAAGGTCGAGCGGGAGTCCGACAGCGCGGGCCGCACGGCGCTGATCCAGTCCGTGCAGAACCTCACCGGCGTCCGCGTCGACCACTACACCGAGGTGACCCTGTACGGGTTCTACCTGCTCACCGAGGCCGTCGACGGTGTCGAAGTGTGCCTGAACCGCTCCACCAGCGACCCCGACTCCGGTGCCGACTTCCGCGCGGGTCAGCAGACCGTGCGCGGCGGTGACGCGGTGTCGTTCGTCCGGCAGCGCAAGGGCTTGCCGCGCGGGGACCTGGACCGGATCGTGCGGCAGCAGACGTTCCTGGCCTCGGCGATGAACAAGGTGCTCTCCGGTGGCACGCTGACCGACTCGGCGAAGCTGTCGGCGCTGGAGCAGGCGGTGTCGAAGACCGTGGTGATGGACCCGGGGCTGCACTTCCTCGACCTGGTGAACCAGGCGCAGGCGCTGGCCAGTGGGCAGATACGGTTCACCACCATCCCGGTGACCGGCGTCGGTGCCCGCAACGACCGCGGTCAGAGCATCATCACCGTCGACACCGCGGCCGTGCACGCCTACGTCGCCGGGCTCCTGTCGAGCACCCCGCCGTCGCCGCCCGCGCCGCCCTCGGTGCCCGCCGACAACCTGGCGGGCGGCAGGCTGCTCGACCTCGGCGCCCCCGCCCGGCTCGCCGCGGCCGTCCCCTGCGTCGACTGACCCGGGACCGGTTCGGGCGGCAGGGTCGGCCGCGGGCCGATCCACTAGCTTGGGCGTCGTGAGCCTCACCGAGATCCTCCTGCGCCCCCTCCGCTCCTCCTCGGCGAAACCGCTGATCACGCACTACGACGACGCCGCGGGAACCCGGGTGGAGCTGTCGGTGGCGACGGTGGCCAACTGGGCGGCGAAGACGGCGAACTGGCTGGTCGAGGAGCACGACGTGGAGCCGGGCACCCCGGTGGCCGTCCAGTTGCCGCCGCACTGGCAGACCGCGGGCGTGCTGCTCGGCGCCTGGTGGGCGGGCGCGCACGTCACCGCCGACCCGGCCGGTGCCGCGGTCACCTTCGTCGCCCCCGGCGCCTCGGCCCCCGGGACGGTCGCCGCCGTCTCCCTCGACCCGATGGGCCGGGACCTCGGCGGCCCCCGCGACGGCGCGGCCGACTTCGTCGGTGAGGCCCGCCTCTTCGGCGACGACTACTTCGGCTCCCCGGTCGACGGTTCCACCCCGGCACTCGCCGGGCTGACCGTCGACGAGGTCCTGGCCCGGGTGAAGGGCCTCGACCAGGGCGTCCGCGTCCTGTCCACCGCGGAGTGGACCGTTCCCGACGGCATCCTGCGCGCCTTCCTGGCCCCGCTGGCCGCGGGCGGTTCGGTGGTCCAGGTGACCGGCGCGGACCCGGCCCGGCTGGACGATCGCCGCAGGGCCGAGCACACCACCCTCGACATCCTGGGCTGATCCCCCGGTCGTGGCCTTGCCGCCGGACCTTACTTCCAGTAAGTTACGCGGGAGTAGTCAACTCGGGAGGTTGCGGTGAAGTCGTTCGCTGGCAAGGTGGCCGTGGTGACCGGCGCGGGTTCCGGGATCGGCAGGCACCTGGTACTCGGCCTGCTCGCCGAAGGCGCCTCCGTGGCCGCGTCGGACATCGACGAGGTGGGCCTCAAGGAGACCGCGACCAAGGCGGGGGCGGGCGACCGGCTGCGCACCTACCGGCTCGACGTGGCCGACCGCGACGCCATCTACGCCCACGCCGACCAGGTCGTGGCCGACTTCGGCGGCGTGGACCTGGTGTTCAACAACGCAGGCGTGGCGCTCAAGGGCAGCGTGCGGGAGATGTCCGACGCCGACCTCAAGTGGGTCATGGACATCGACTTCTGGGGTGTCGCGCACGGCACCCGGGCGTTCCTGCCGCACCTGGTCAACCGCGGCGGCGGGCACATCACCAACGTCTCCAGCGTGTTCGGCTTCATCGGCGTGCCCACGCAGAGCGCCTACAACGCGGCCAAGTTCGCCGTCCGCGGCTTCACCGAGGCCCTGCGCCAGGAGATGCAGGTGGAGGGGACCGGCATCGGCGTCTCCTGCGTGCACCCCGGCGGCATCAAGACCAACATCGCCCGCAACGCCCGCACCTCGGACCCGGCGCAGATGAAGAGCTTCTCCAAGTCCCTCGACGCGGTCGCGATGACCACGCCGGAGAAGGCCGCGCGCACCATCCTCAACGGCGTGAAGCGCGACAAGGCCCGCATCCTGATCGGCCCGGACGCCTACGTCCTCGACGCGCTGCCCCGCCTGCTCGGCTCGCTGTACCAGCCGCTCGTGCGCAAGGGCACCAGCCGCACCCTCACGAGGCCGAAGAAGAAGTGACCTCCCGGGGTGCCGGTCCGACCGCCTCGACGCGGACCGGCACCCCGTTGAGCACGGCGTTCCCGGAGACCCCGTCGAGCACGGCCGGGTCGGTCAGGTCGTTGGCGCTGGTCGCGCGGTAGCCGTGCGGCAGGCTCACCACCCCGGGCATGACCTCGTCGGAGGACGTCACCGGCACCCGCACCTCACCCACGGCCGAGCGCACGCACACCTCGGCGCCGTCGGTGATCCCGTGCTCGGCTAGGTCGCGCGGGTGCATGAGCAGGTGGTGGCGGGCCCTGCCCCTGGTGAGGCGGTCGACGTCGTTCATCCAGGAGTTGTTGGCCCGCAGGTGCCTGCGGCCGATGAGCAGCAGGCCGTCCCCGGCGCGCAGCTCGCGCACCGCGGCGAGCCCGTCCAGCACGAGCTTCGGCGCCAGGTCGATCCGCTTGTCCTCGGTGCGCAAACGCTGCGGGAACGAGGGCTTGAGCGGACCGAGGTCGATGCCGTTCGGGTTCTTGCGCAGCTTGCGGACCGAGAGTCGGTAGGGGCCGGTGCGCAGGAGGACGTCGAGCAGGACCCTGGGGCTCAGGCGGAGGCGGAGCGTGTCGAACCGCTTGCCCTTGAAGCGCTTGCGGTAGCGGAGACCGAGTTCGCGGAAGATCTCCCAGTCGTGGCGGGCTTCCTCCGGCTTGGGGAGCACCGCGGGGGCGAAGCGGGCGGTGTCGCGGACCGCGAACGCGTTGAAGATGATGTCGTAGTGGTCGCGCTCCAGCAGCGGCGTCGGCGGCAGGATGACGTCGGCGTACCGGGTGGTCTCGGTGACCTTCACGTCGATGGCCACCATGAAGTCCAACCCGGCCAACGCCTTCGCCAACCGTGGCCCGTCCGGAGTGGACAGGACCGGGTTGCCCGCGTTGACGACGAACGCCCTGATCTGCTTGTCCCCCGGCGTCTCGATCTCCTCGGCCAGCACGGCCACGGGCAGCTCACCGGCGAACTCCGGCAGCCCGCGCACCCGGCTGCGCCAGGCGCCGAAGTGCCCCGGTGACACCATCTTGAGCACGTCCACCGCGGGCTTGGTGATCAGCGCGCCGCCGGGCCGGTCGATGTTGCCGGTGAGCACGTTGAGCACCTGGATCGCCCACTGGCACACCGCGCCGTGCTGCTGCATGGACACCCCGGTCCGGCCGTAGCAGACCGCCGACCGCGCCCCGGCGAACTCCCGCGCCAGCCGCTCGGTGGTCGACGCGTCGATCCCGGTGATCGGCGCCGCCCACTCCGGCGTGAACCCCTCGACGGCCTCCCGCACGACACCGACGTTGTCCACATAGGACGGTGGGTTCGCCAGGCCCTCCACCAGGATCGTGCGCACCATCGCCAGCAGCAGCGCGGCATCGGTGCCCGGCCGGACGAAGTGGTGCTCGTCGGCGACCTTGGCGGTCTCGGTGCGCCTCGGGTCGATGACGACCATCCGGCCACCGCGCTCGGCCAGCGCCCGCCGCCGCCCGGCGAAGTCGGGCACGGTCATCAGGCTGCCGTTGGAGGCCATCGGGTTCCCGCCGATCACCAGGAAGTGGTCGGTGCGGTCGAGGTCCGGGATCGGCAGCATCAACTGGTGCCCGTAGAGCAGGTACGCCACCAACTGGTGCGGCAACTGGTCGACGGAGGTGGCCGAGAAGCGGTTGCGGGTGCGCAGCATCCCCGTGAACCCGGTGCCGTGGGTGAGCGCGCCCAGGCTGTGCACGGTCGGGTTGCCCAGGTACACCCCGACCGCGTCCCGCCCGTGCTGCTCCCGGATGTCGGCGAGCCGGGTGGCAACGAGGTCGAAGGCGGCCTCCCACGAGATCGCCTCCCACCCGTCAGCGGTGCGCCGGACGGGCGTCCGCAACCGCTCGCCGTCCGCGTGCAGGTCCGGCAGGGCGACGGCCTTCGGGCACAGGTGCCCCCGCGAGAGCGGGTCCCGCCCGTCCCCCTTGACCGACTCGACCCGCCCGCCCGCGACGGTCAGCTCCAGCCCGCAGCAGGCTTCGCAGAGGTTGCAGGTCGCGAACCGGGTCGTTGTCATGCCGACCAGTCCACCCACCGCGCCCGGCCCCCGTCAACCTCAGCCCGATCGTCAGCTCAATCGTCAGCCCAGTCCTCAGCCCATCGTCTTCTGCCCGTCGAGGCCCTCGCGGACGATGTCGGCGTGCCCCGCGTGCTGCGCGGTCTCGGCGATGATGTGCAACAGCACCCGCCGCACCGACCGGCTCTTGCCCACCTCGAACCACGGCGCCACCGGCAGCGGGTGCGCCAGGTCCAGGTCCGCCGTCGCCACCAGCGCGTCGGTGGCCGCGGCGATCTCGGCGTACTCGGCCAGCAGCCCCTCCACCGTCTCCCCCTCGGTCATCCGGAACTCCGCCGACCAGTCGGCCTCGACGCTCTCCATCTCCTCCGCGCCGCCCCGGATGAACCGCGCCCACGCCGCCTCGGTGTGCGCCACGTGCTTGATCAGCCCGCCGAGGGTCAGCTCGCTGGCGCCGGTCCGGGTCCGCGCCTGCTCCTCGGTGATCCCGCGGACGGTGAACCGCAGGAAGCCGCGGTGGGTGCGCAGCGTCTCCAGCAGGTCCGCGCGCTCACCGGTGAGGTTCTCGACGGGCTCGGCCTGGGTGCGGTCCTGGATCAGGTTCATGGTGTTCGCCTTCGCTCTCGGTCTGATGAGGAGAACTCTAGGACCCATTGCGGACAGGTTCGGTCCGCAAGCACAAGGAGATCGGAAAATGTCGAAGGCCCGGTCCGCAGACCGGGCCTTCGACGGGGCTGGGGCTCAGCCCTTGAGCAACTGGCGGGCCATCACCATGCGCTGGATCTGGTTCGTGCCCTCGTAGATCTGGGTGATCTTGGCGTCGCGCATCATGCGCTCCACCGGGAAGTCGCGGGTGTAGCCCGCGCCGCCGAAGAGCTGCACGGCGTCGGTGGTGACCTCCATGGCGGTGTCGGAGGCGAAGGTCTTCGCGGCCGAGGAGGCGAAGGAGGCGTCCGGCTCGCCGCGCTCGACCTTGGCGGCGGCGGCGTAGACCAGGTGGCGGGCGGCCTCGATCTTCATGGCCATGTCCGCGAGCATGAACTGCACGCCCTGGAAGGTGCCGATGGACTTGCCGAACTGCTTGCGGTCCTTGACGTAGGCGATCGTCTGGTCCAGCGCACCCTGCGCGATGCCCAGCGCCTGCGCGCCGATGGAGTGCCGGGTGTGGTCGAGGGTGCGGAACGCCAGCCGCAGGCCCTGGCCGGGCTCGCCGATGACCCGGTTCTCCGGGATGGTGCAGTTCTCGAAGTAGATCTCGCGGGTGGGCGAACCCTTGATGCCGAGCTTGCGCTCCTTCGGGCCGACCGAGAAGCCGGGGTCGTCCTTGTGCACGATGAACGCGGAGATGCCGTCGGCGGGCTTGGCCGCGTCCGGGTTCGTCACCGCCATGACCGTGTACCAGCTCGAGATGCCCGCGTTGGTGATCCAGCACTTGGTGCCGTTGAGGACCCAGTGGTCGCCGTCGAGGCGGGCGCGGGTGCGCATGGAGGCGGTGTCGGACCCGGCCTCGCGCTCGGACAGCGCGTAGGAGGCCATCTCACCGCCCGCGGCGATGGTGGGGAGGACCTCCCTCTTGAGCTCCTCCGACCCGCCCAGGATCAGGTTCATGGTGCCGAGCTTGTTGACCGCCGGGATCAGCGAGGACGACGCGCACACCCGCGCGATCTCCTCGATCACGATGTTGCCCGCGATCGAGTCGGCACCCTGCCCGTCGTAGACCTCGGCGATGTGCGGGGCGTTGAAGCCCGCCTTGTTCAACGCCTCCAGCGCCTCGGTGGGGTAGCGCTCCTGCTCGTCGACCTCCGTGGCGTACGGGGCGATCTCCTTCTCCGCGAGGTCGCGAACGGCCTCGCGCAGGGCGTTGTGCTCGTCGCCGAGCCGGTACAGACCGAAGCCCGCGTCCACTGTCTACCTCCACGTCTCGAGACCCGCGACCATGTTAGTACGCGTTCACTTCGCGGCCCTGTGTTCTCACGCACCCGGGGGAAGCCCCTTGGCGCAGGGGTTACCATTTAGTAACTTACCCGCAGGTACCTGTTGTCGTCGCCCGGGGAGACCGTCATGACCGGCTTGCTGTTCAACCCCGCCGACCACGACCCCGCCCACTTCGACCCGGAAACCCGCAGGCTCCTGCGCGCCACCATCGACTGGTTCGAGACGCGCGGGAAGCGGACCCTGGTGGAGAAGTTCCACGCGAAGGAGTTCCACGCCGACTTCCTGCGCTTCGCCGCCGAGGAGCAGCTCTTCGCGACGCTGCTGACCCCGCGCGCGGAGGCGGGCCGGGCCGCGGACAAGCGCTGGGACACCGCCCGGATCGCCGCCCTGTCGGAGGTCCTGGGCTTCTACGGGCTCAGCTACTGGTACCCGTGGCAGGTCACGATCCTCGGCCTCGGACCGGTGTGGCAGAGCACCAACCAGGCCGCCCGCACCCGCGCCGCCGCACTGCTCGACGACGGCGGCGTGTGCGCGTTCGGCCTGTCCGAGAAGGACCACGGCGCCGACATCTACGCCACCGACATGGTGCTCACCCCCGACGGCGCGGGCGGGTACCGCGCCACCGGCGGCAAGTACTACATCGGCAACGGCAACGTCGCCGGGGTGGTGTCGGTGTTCGGCCGGGTCGAGGGCGTCGAGGGCCCGGACGGCTACGTCTTCTTCGTCGCCGACAGCGCGCACCCGGCCTACCACCTGGTCAAGAACGTGGTGCCGTCGCAGATCTACGTCTCGGAGTTCCGCCTGGAGGACTACCCGGTCCGCGCCGAGGACGTCCTGCACACCGGCCAGGCCGCGTTCGACGCCGCGCTGAACACGGTCAACATCGGCAAGTTCAACCTGTGCTTCGGCGGCATCGGCATCGCCGAGCACGCCTTCTACGAGGCCATCACCCACGCCAACAACCGGGTCCTCTACGGCAACCGCGTCACCGCGTTCCCCCACGTCCGCGCCCAGTTCGTGGAGGCGTACGCCCGCCTGGTCGCGGCCAAGCTGTTCTGCGACCGCGCCATCGATTACTTCCGCTCGGCCAACCCGGACGACCGCCGCTACCTGCTGTTCAACCCGGTCACCAAGATGAAGGCCACCACCGAGGCGGAGCGCGTCGTCGGCCTGCTGACCGAGGTCGTCGCCGCCAAGAGCTTCGAGGCCGACACCTACCTGACGGTCGCCGCCACCGACATCCGCGGCCTGCCCAAGCTGGAGGGCACGGTCGCGGTCAACCTCGCCCTGATCCTCAAGTTCATGCCCCAGTACCTCTTCGCCCCCCAGCCCTACCCCCACGTCCCCACCCGCCACGACCCCGAGGACGACGAGTTCCTGTTCCGCCAGGGCCCCGCCCGCGGCCTGGGCACCATCCGCTTCCACGACTGGCGCGAGTCCTACCGCACCTTCCAGCACGTGCCGAACGTGGCCGTCTTCAGCGAACAGGCCGACGGCCTGGCCCAACTGCTGTCCACCGCCCCACCCTCGGCCGCGCAGCAGAAGGACCTGGACTTCGCCCTGGCCTTGGGCGAGCTGTTCACGCTGGTGGTCTACGGCCAGCTCATCCTGGAACAGGCGGAACTGATCGGCCTGGAGACGCAGGTGATCGACCAGGTCTTCGACACCCTGGTCCGCGACTTCTCCGGCTACGCCGTCGCCCTGCACGGCAAGCCGTCCTCCACGTCGGCCCAGCAGCGCTGGGCCCTGACCGCCATCCGCAAACCGGACGTCGACCAGGGCCGCTTCGACCACGTGTGGGAACAGGTCGCCGCGCTGTCGGGCGCCTACGAGATGAAGCCGTAGCCGGGCCTGCCCTTACATCCGCACGCCGACCCAGCTCGCGAAGTCGGACAGGCTTTCGCCGGATTGCCGACGAGCAGGAAGGCTTGGGCCGTATCCTGCCGGTGGTGGCCCGCGCGTGCTGGGGCGATGGCGGCGGGCGGTCGTAACGATGCCACTGCGCTCGCGACAACCGAAACAGCAGGGCGAGAGGATGATCAGTGTCCGTCCAGTCACCACCCATTCTTCAGGTCGCCCTCCTGATTCCGCCAGAGATCCAGTTGGGGCTCGACGCACGTGAACTGGTGCGAAACGGAGGCGTGGTTCGCGACTTGTTGGGACAAGTCGTCACGCACCTCAAAGAGGGCGATCTGCCCAGTAGGGGTTCAGGTGCAGCACAACGCGTGGCGGCGCTCCTGAAGGACCGCCGCGTTGTCACTACCATCGTCCTCAGCAGCGCCGTTGGAGGCACTGCCGCAACTCTTGCGGTGAAGCACCGGCTTCAAGCCAAGAGGTGCGCCAAGAACCTCAACGCTTCCTTGATCACGTATCTGGAAGCGGCTCGCGACGGCACCCTCGACGGGCACACGATCGATTGTCTCCTATCCGATCTGAGCGCGGCGGAACGGTACTCGAAGAACGGGCAGGTTGCCGTGGCCACAGCCCTCGTCGACTTCGTGGTCGACTACACGCGCAAGCATGCCGAGGCGAACTCCTTCGACTTGGGCGAACTGGATGAGGCAACCCCTGCTTCCGAGCAGAGCGCAGTTGCAGACCTGCGTCGTCATGTCGAAGCGCAGAGAAGGATCTTCTCCGACGCTGCCCGGTGACGAGGATGGCATCGGCGGTGGCGTCCACCAGCCACGGGTCTACCGTCGGCCGCCGCACCCCGGCCAACACCACCCCCGGTCGACCCGACGTGAGCCGAACAGCATCACGAAACGCTAGAGCGACGCCCGCAGCTTGGCGTCCTTCTCCAGGACCATCGCCTCCAGGTCCCGGGAGAACTGCGCCAGCCGCTCCCGCAACCCCTCGTCCGCAGCCGCCAGGATGCGCACCGCCAGCAGACCGGCGTTGCGCGCCCCGCCCACCGACACCGTGGCCACCGGGATGCCCGCGGGCATCTGCACGATCGACAGCAGCGAGTCCATCCCGTCGAGGTACTTCAGCGGTACCGGCACGCCGATGACCGGCAGGACGGTGGCCGAGGCGACCATCCCGGGCAGGTGCGCGGCCCCGCCCGCCCCCGCGATGATCACCCGCAGGCCGCGGTCGGCGGCGGAGGTGGCGTAGTCGAGCATCCGCTGCGGGGTGCGGTGCGCGGAGACCACGTTGACCTCGTGCGGGACGTCGAACTCGGTGAGTGCTTCTGCGGCCAGTCGCATGACCGGCCAGTCCGAGTCGCTGCCCATGATCAGGCCGACTCGCGGCGCCAGGTCAGTCATCCGGTGCTCCTAGTGGATCTCGTGGCCGTCGAGCCATTCGGCGTGCGACAGCCAGTGGGCGGCGAGCTTGGCGCGGGTGCGCAGCTCCGGCAGGGAGTCGCCGAGGAGGGTGACGTGGCCGACCTTGCGGCCGGGGCGCTCCTGCTTGCCGTAGAAGTGGGCGTTCGCGTCGCGGTAGCGGGCGTAGAGGTGGTGCAGGCGCTCGTCGACGGCCATGGTGGGGGCGGTCGGGGCGCCGAGGACGTTGGCCATGACCACGGCGGGGGCCACCGGGTCGGTCGCGCCCAGGGGGTAGTCGAGCACGGCGCGCAGGTGTTGTTCGAACTGGGAGGTGCGGGCGCCCTCGATGGTCCAGTGCCCGGAGTTGTGCGGGCGCATGGCGAGTTCGTTGACCACCAGGCCGCCGGGGGTGTCGAACAGCTCGACCGCCATGACGCCGACGACGCCCAGTTCGTCCGCGATGCGCAGCGCCAGGTCCTGGGCGGCCTCGGACTGCTCGGCCGTCACGTCCGGGGCGGGCGCCAGGACCTCGACGCAGATCCCGTCGACCTGGACGGTTTCCACCAGGGGCCAGCAGCCGCCCTGGCCGAACGGGGAGCGGGCGACCAGCGCGGCCAGCTCCCGGCGCATGTCGACCTTCTCCTCCGCCAGCAGCGGGGTGCCCGCGGCGAGGAGTTCGGGGACCAGCGCGGCGGCCTCGCCCGCGTCGGCGACCAGCCACACGCCGCGGCCGTCGTAGCCGCCGCGGGCGGCCTTGAGCACGCACGGCCAGCCGTGGGCGTCGCCGAAGGAGACCAGGTCTTCGGTGCCGGCGACCTCGGCGAACGCGGGGACGGGCAGGCCGAGGTCGGCGAGCCTGCGGCGCATCACCAGCTTGTCCTGGGCGTGCACCAGCGCGTCCGGCCCGGGGCGGACCTCAACACCGTCGGCGACCAGGGCGCGCAGGTGCTCGGTGGGGACGTGCTCGTGGTCGAAGGTCAGCACGTCGACCGTGGCCGCGAAGCCGCGCAGGGCGTCGAGGTCGGTGTGGTGGCCGAGGGTGGTGTTCGGCGTGACCAGCGGGGCGGGCTCGTCGGCGGAGACGGCGAGCACGTGCAGGGACTGGCCGAGGGTCACGGCGGCCTGGTGCGTCATCCGCGCCAGCTGACCGCCGCCGACCATCCCGACCACGGGGAAACCGGTGCGTGGGTCCACGAGCAGGGGACTCTACCCAGCTACCCGCGGGCCGCTCGGACCCGCCTGACCAGCACGATCGCCCCGACCACCAGCGGCACCAGCAGGTAGGCGCTGCCGATCACGTACTCCGGCGGTGTCCACTCGAACTCCACGGCCAGGCCGTTGCGCATGGCCAGCAGGACGCAGCTCGCGAACACCAGGACCACCGCCGCGACCGGCCACCAGGCGCGCCGGTCGCGCGGGTCGTCGATCCGGGAGATGAGGAACACCAGCAGCGGCACCACCCACACCCAGTGGTGCGACCAGGACACCGGGCTGACCAGGAGCCCGAGGAACGCCGTCACCAGCAGCGCGGGCAGCGGCTGGAGCCTGCGCACCCACAGCGCGCACGGCACCGCGAGCACCGCGGCGATCGGGATGACCACGCGCATGGACCAGTCGGCGTTGTCGGTCAGCCGCAGGACCAGGCCGTTGAGGGACTGGTTGCCCGCCCAGAAGATCGGGCCGATGCGCTGCGGGTCCTGCACGGCCTCGCCCCAGAACTGCACCACGTCGTGCCGGACCCAGAGGAACATCACCGCCTGGAGCACCAGGAACGTGGCCACCGCGCGCAGGGCGTCCCAGCGGCGGCCGATCACCAGCAGGTGCGCCACGAAGATCAGCGGCGTCAGCTTCACCGCCGCCGCCACGCCCACCAGCACCCCGCCGAACCGGTTGCCGCGTGCGCCCAGGACCAGCACGTCCACCACGACCAGGAGCATCAGGATCATGTTGATCTGGCCGAGGAACAGCGTGCGCCACACCGGTTCCAGGCCCAGCAGCGCGATCCCGAGCACCACCGTGGTCCGGTCCGGGTCCATCCACCGCGGCCGGTCGGGCAGGGCGGCGATCGACAGCCGGACCACCGCGGCCAGGGACGCGACGGTGATCGCCCCCAGGATCCCCCAGGCCACTTGGGTCGGCACCAGCGCCAGCGGGATGAACAGCAGCGCGGCCGTCGGCGGGTAGGTGAACGGCAGCCGCGCCCAGGACGGCTCCGCGCTCAGCGACATGGCGTCGTAGAGGGGTTCGCCGTGCAGCAGCGCCACCGCGCCCGACCGGTACACCGCGTTGTCGACCCCGAGGTGCCACCCCAGCGCCCAGCCCACGATCCCGGCGACCACGCACAGCGCGGGGAACACCGACAACGCGGCCCGGCGCGGGCGTGGCGGCGCCCCGACGCCCTCGGCCTGCTCCGTCACGCGCACAGCAAACCACGGCCCCGATCTCCGATCGACGCGCCCGAGGATTCAGGTGAAACCCGTGTGAGGTTCCTGGTCAGGCGCGGGCCACCTCGCGCAGCACGCGCAGCGCCTCGACCTCCGTCCCCGGCAGGCGTTCCACCCGGGCCCCGAGGCGGGCGGCGGCGAGCGACGGGTCCGCGGCCAGCCGGTCGGCGATCAGCCGCCAGGCCGCGATGGCGCGGTCGCCCAGGCCGGGTTCGCGCGGGGCGAGCACGACCGCGGTCGACGGGCCGAGGGTGGCGACGGTCTCGCCGCCGTCGAACACCTCCCGCAGCGCGTCGGCGACGAGCACCTGCGCCACCAGCCGCGACCAGCCCACCACCGCGCTGAGGTCGACGGTCACCACCAGCAGCGCCATCCAGTCCGGAGCGAGGCCGTGCCTGCCCGCGTGCCGGTGGACCTCGCCGAGGCGGACCCGCAGGTAGTCGAGGGTGGCCAGGCCGGTCAGCGGGTCGGCGGGGCGGCCGGGCAGGGTGGCGGCCTCGGCCCACGCCTCCGCGGCGGGCCGCAGGAACGCGACCGGCAGCGCGTCGGTGTTCGGCGCGACCAGGCCGTCCGGCACGGTGAGCACCGCGTGCAGGGCGGCCAGGTCGGTCAGGGTCTCCGCGAGGCAGGCGCCGCCGTGCGCCCGCGCCCGGCCGAGCGCGGCCAGCGGGGCAGCCAGGTCGGCGCCCGCGGCAGCGGCCCGGCAGACCGCGTCGACCTCGGC
>NZ_JAJCXD010000052.1:0-42453 GCF_021056305.1 Actinokineospora sp. PR83 | reverse complement strand
CCGACGCGCTGGCGCGGGTGCTGCGGGCGGAGGGCATCGGCGAGCCGCACGTGGTGCTGGCGCCGTCGGCGTACTGGCGGCCCGCCGCCGAGGAGCGGGAACTGGACGCGCGAGCGCGGGCGGCGCTGGCCGCCGAGGGCGTCGTGGACCGCCGGGGGCGGCTCGACGTGGAGGTGGCGGCGTCGCTGGCGGTGCTGTGCCGGGCGACGACCGAGTACTTCGGGTGGCTGACGTCCGGCCCGCGGTCGCACGGCGTGCTGGTCGCCGCGACCGGCCGGGAGGCGGTGCTGGCGGTCCGCGAGGGCGACACCGTGGTGTTGCGGCGGGCGCGCGCGTCCCGCCTGGCCGAGACGGTGGCCGAGCAGACGCCCGACACCCGGCCTGCGCAGGCCGAACGGGCGGTGCTGCACCGCGCCGTCCTCGCCGCGGCGACCGCCCCGGCGGACGGGGCGAGCCTGCTGCACCCGCCCCCGGTGAGCCCGGCCCTCCGCCTGGCCAGGCGGGTGGCGGCCCTGCCCGCCACCGGCGGCGGCCAGCTCCACGCGGCCCACCGCGACGGCGTGGGCAGGCGGGCGGTGAGCGCGTCGCCGGTCGGCTACCTCGACACCGAGCACGGCCGGTTCGTCAACGCCCCGCTCCCCGGCCCCGAGGAGCGCACGGTCCTCGCCCCCGGTGACCGCGGCACCCTGGCCCACCACTTGCACTCCGTCTACACGCGACTGTCCACAACAGTCAGACGGTAGAACGCGGCTGCGCATCGACCGGTCGGACCCCGCCCGGCGAAGTGCGAACCACGCGCCCTCGAAGGAGGGGCAACCCGACCGGTCAACGACACCGGACTGTCCACTTCGGCCAGACGAGTTCCACCGACCGGGTCCGGGAGCCCGACCTATGGGCGCAGGACCGACAGGTTGTTCATCGCCGAGCCCAGGTCGGGCACGATGCGCACCTGCATCCCCTCCGGCAGTTCGCCCGGGTCCGGGGGCACCAACGCCTTGGTGAAGCCCAGCCGCATCGCCTCGGTGAGGCGGGCGCGGACGCCGCTCACCCGGCGGACCTCCCCCGCCAGGCCGACCTCGCCCAGCACGACCAGGTCCGGGGGCAGGGCCACGTCCCGCGCCGCGGTGGCCACCGCCAGGGCTATGGCCAGGTCGGCGGCGGGTTCGGGGATCTTCATGCCGCCCACCGTGGCGGTGAACACGTCCGCGTCGCCCAGTTTGACGCCGCCGCGGCGTTCCAGGACGGCCAGGACCATCGCCACCCGTGCCGAGTCCAGGCCGCTCACCGCTCGGCGGGGGGTGCCCAGGGGGGACTTGGCCACCAGGGCCTGCACCTCGCCGAGCAGGGGGCGCTTGCCCTCGACCGCCACCGTCACCGCCGTGCCCGCGACGCCCGCCTCGCGCTTGTTGAGGAACAGGCCGGAGGGGTCCGGGACGCCCACGATGCCGCCCTCGACCAGTTCGAAGCAGCCGACCTCGTCGGCGGGGCCGAAGCGGTTCTTCACCCCGCGCAGCATCCGCAGGGACGAGTGGCGGTCGCCCTCGAAGTGCAGGACGACGTCGACCAGGTGTTCCAGGACGCGGGGGCCCGCGATGGAGCCCTCCTTGGTGACGTGGCCGACCAGGACCACCGGGAGGGCGC
This sequence comes from Actinokineospora sp. PR83, assembly GCF_021056305.1. Classification (NCBI taxonomy): domain Bacteria; kingdom Bacillati; phylum Actinomycetota; class Actinomycetes; order Pseudonocardiales; family Pseudonocardiaceae; genus Actinokineospora; species Actinokineospora sp. PR83. The sequence continues at coordinate 40,812 of NZ_JAJCXD010000052.1, read as the reverse complement.
GCTCCTTGGCCAGGGCCACCAGGGCCGCGGTCACCGCGCGGATCTGGGTGACGCCGCCGGGGGTGCCCTCGGCGGCCGGGGAGGACATGGTCTGCACCGAGTCGACGACCAGCATCCCCGGTTTGACGGCGTCGACGTGGCCCAGGACGGCGGACAGGTCGCTCTCGGCGGCCAGGAACATGGCGCCGTGCACGTTGCCGGTGCGCTCGGCGCGCAGCCGCACCTGCCCGGCCGACTCCTCGCCCGTCACGTACAGCGTGGGGCCGTACTCGCCGTCGCGGGCGGCCCAGCGGTAGGCGACCTCCAGCAGCAGGGTGGACTTGCCGACGCCCGGTTCACCCGCCAGCAGCACCACCGCGCCGGGCACGAGACCGCCGCCGAGGACGCGGTCGAGTTCGGAGACGCCGGTGCGCCGGGCCCGGGCCGCCTCCACGTCGACCTCGTCGATCGGGCGGGCCGGGGTGCTCGGCGCCCCCGCGGCGATCCGGGCCAGGCCGGGGCGGGGGGCGCCGACCTCCTCCAGCGTCCCCCAGGCCTGGCACTCCGGGCAGCGGCCGAACCACTTGGCGACGCCGTGCCCGCACTCGGCACAGCGGTAGTTCGGCTTCGGGGTCTTGGTCGTGGCCACGGGGACAAAACTACGGGCGGGCACCGACAGTCGGCGCCCGCCCGTCCACGACCGGTGGGTCAGTGCTCCTCGGCGTGGTGCTCCTCGCGCGGCTCGCTGCTGGCCGCGATGGGCAGTTCGACGGTCACCGGGCCCGCGTTGGCGAAGACGAAGGTGACCGGCACGTTCTTGCCGGGGAACAGCCTGGTGTTGACGCCCTCGAGCACGATCTCCAGCGTGCCCAGCTTCTCGTTCGGGGCCTTGGCCGAGGTGGTCGGCGCGACCGAGCCGGGCGCCGTCGTGCTGCCGGGCGCCGAGGAGGGGGCGCCGGAGGGGGTGGGAGCGACCGAGGAGGACTTGCCGACCTCGACGTCCTCGCCGGGGGTGCCGACCTCGATGGCGAAGCCGCCGGGCAGGTCCTTGCTGCCGGTGACGGTGGCCGAGGCGGCGACCGGGCTGGTGACCTCGGTCAGCACGTCGTCGGCGGAGCCGGTGTTGACGATGGTGAGCACCAGCGGGGCCTCGGAGCCCTCGGGGTACGAGCCGCCCTCCGGGTAGGCGAGCACCGCGTTGCGCAGGGCGATGGCGCCCTGGGTGCGCTCAGCGCCGTTGACCGCGGGGAGCTGCGAGTCGGTCTGGGTGATCTGACCCGCCGAGCACCCGGTCACCCCGAGGACCGCGGCCAGGCCGAGGCCGGCCAGGGCCGGGGCCAGGCGCCGCCCACCGGTCAGGTTCTGCTGTCCACGACTCACGAAGGGCTCCTGCGTCCGCTGCCGACATTGCCGGGCGAAGCCTAGCCCGCGCAATGGATCGGAGCCGCGTGTGGTCCGCCATAGTGGCCCGCCGGGGCCGCCGCCACACCGTCCACAGTGGATCAAGCAGCCCCGATCGGGTGATGGCTGAGTACGCGACAGGGGCGTTTGTCAACCCCGAACATCTCCCCCATTTGGCCCTTGACCTGCGAAGACGGATCACAGGTCCATCACCGGCACCGCCCGACCCGTGTTAAGATGGAGTCAGCGAAAGGGGCAGAGGACACATGGTTTTCAAGGTCGGAGAGACCGTCGTCTACCCGCACCACGGTGCCGCACTCATCGAAGCGATCGAGACCCGGGTGATCAAGGGCGAGGAGAAGAAGTACCTCGTCCTCAAGGTCGCCCAGGGTGACCTCACGGTTCGCGTCCCCGCAGACAACGCCGAGATCGTGGGCGTGCGGGATGTCGTGGGTCAAGAGGGCCTCAACCGCGTCTTCGATGTCCTGCGCGCGCCGCACACCGAGGAGCCGACCAACTGGTCGCGTCGGTACAAGGCCAACCTGGAGAAGCTCGCCTCCGGCGATGTGAACAAGGTGGCCGAAGTGGTGCGAGACCTCTGGCGGCGAGAGAAGGACCGGGGCCTGTCCGCGGGTGAGAAGCGGATGCTGGCCAAGGCGCGCCAGATACTGGTCAGCGAGTTGGCGCTGGCCGAGGGGACCGACGAGGACAAGGCGGAAGTCCTGCTGGACGAGGTCCTGTCCACCGCGGCCGTCTGATCCCTGGCGAAAGACCCGGCAAGTCCCGACCGGGCCACCGCGCGACCCGGCCCGATTGAGACGCAGATGACACCCCGCAGGATGACGTCCCGGTGAGCACGGTTGTGCTGGTGCCTGCCGCGGGCCGAGGTGAACGCCTCGGCCACGGCATGCCGAAGGCGCTCGTCCCGGTGCGCGGTGTCGCACTGCTCGTCCATGCCGTGCGCGGCCTGCTCAACGCGGGCCGCGTGCGGCATGTCGTCGTCGCGGCCCCGCCCGCCGAGGTGGACGGCACCGCGGCGCTGCTGCGCGAGCACGGCCTGCGCGCGGAGGTCGTGCCCGGTGGCGCCGACCGCACCGAGTCCGTCCGGCTGGCGCTGCGGCACGCGCTGGCCGTGCACCCGGACGTGCGGGTCGTGCTGGTGCACGACGCCGCCCGCGCTTTCACCCCGCCCGCCGTCGTCGACGCCGTCGTCGCGGCCGTGGAGGCGGGTGCCCCCGCGGTGATCCCGGTGCTGCCGATGGCCGATACGGTCAAGCGCGTGGACATCGACGAGGTCGTCCAGGACACCCCCGACCGGGCCGCGCTGCGGGTGGTGCAGACCCCGCAGGGATTCACCGTCGACACGCTGAGCAGGGCATATGCCGCCGCGGGCGACTCGGCGACCGACGACGCGGGCCTGGTCGAGAAGCTCGGCGTGCCGGTGCTGGCGATCCCCGGCCACCCGCATGCGATGAAGATCACCACCCCGTTCGACCTCGCCATCGCCGAGGCCGTCCTCGCCGGGGAGCAGTCGCGGTGAGGGTCGGCATCGGCACCGATGTTCACCCGATCGAGCCCGGCCGCGCGTGCTGGATCGCGGGGCTGCTCTGGGAGGGCGTCGACGGCTGCGCGGGCCACTCCGACGGCGACGTCGCCGCGCACGCCCTGTGCGACGCGCTGCTGTCGGCCGCGGGCCTGGGCGACCTCGGCGCCGTCTTCGGCACCGGCGACCCGCGCTGGGCGGGCGCGCACGGCGCGGTCCTGCTGGCCGAGGTGCGCAGGCTCGTCGAGGCCGGGGGGTACCGGGTGGGCAACGCCGCGGTGCAGGTCATCGGCAACGCGCCCAAGATCGGCAAGCGCCGCGCGGAGGCCCAGGAGGCGCTGTCGGCGGCGGTCGGCGGGCCCGTGTCGGTGTCCGGCACCACCACCGACGGCCTGGGCCTGACCGGCCGCGGCGAGGGCATCGCCGCGGTGGCGACCGCGCTGCTCGTCCCGGCGGGCTGAACACCGCGCGGCCCGGCTCGCGCCGTCGTAGGTTCGAGCCATGGCAGCGCTGAGCGAGACCGCACGCAAGATCTTCGACGACCACAACCACGTCGTCCTGGCCACGATCAACCCCGACGGCAGCCCGCAGACCTCGGTGCTGTGGGCCAAGCGCGACGGCGACGACATCCTGCTCTCGACGGTGCGCGGCAGGAAGAAGGCCCGCAACCTCGAACGCGACCCGAGGGTCAGCCTGACCGCCTACGACCGGGAGAACCCGTACAGCTACGTGGAGCTCCGCGGGTCGGTGTCGATCACCGAGGAGGGCGGCCGGGAGCTGATCGAGGAGCTGTCGCAGGCCTACGCGGGCGAGTCCTACCCCGAGGAGCCGGAGGGCACCGTGCGCGTTGTGGTGCGCCTCACACCGGACCGGATTACAGGCAACGCCGCCTGACCCTCTAGCGTGGACGCCGTGGGCATCCGCGGCGTCCTGCTGGACTTCTCGGGCACCCTGTTCCGTCTGGAGCCGGGTGCCCGGCCCGACGACGACTTCTCCAGCCTCGACGGCAGCCCGCTGACCCCCGAACGGGTGGTCGAGCTGTTCGCGCTGATGACCATCCCGACCGGCGTGCCCGAGCACCTGCCCGCCGAGCTGCACGACACCTGGCACCGCCGCGACCTCGACCCGCAGGCGCACCGCACGGGCTACGAGGCATCCTTGGGCGCCCCGGCGCTGGCCCTGGCCCCGGACGTGCCGAGCAGGCTCTACGACCGGATGCTCGACCCGGAGTCCTGGCGGCCTTACCCGGACACCGGCGCCGTCCTGCGGCTGCTGCGCGAGCGGGGCATCCGGGTGGCCGTGCTGAGCAACATCGCCTGGGACCTGCGCCCGACCTTCGCCGCGCACGGCCTGCTCGACCTGGTCGACGAGTTCGTCCTCTCCTTCGCCGAGGGCGTGGTCAAGCCGGACCCGAAGATCTTCCGCCTGGCCTGCGAGCGCCTGGGGGTCGACCCGGCGGACGCGCTGATGGTCGGCGACAGCGCCGAAGCCGACGGCGCGGCCACCCGGATCGGCTGTCGATTCGAGCGGGTGGAGCCGCAGGCGACCGCGAACCGCCCCGACGCGCTGCTGCGCGCGGTGGGCGCCCACGGCATCGCGGGGTAAGTCAAGCCAAACCGGGCACGACCGCGTGTCGCGTTGCCCGTACCATTCTTCCCAAGAATCTCGTGCTCCCACCAGGAGATAACCGTGTCCCTGCACATCTTCGACAGCGCCAGCCGTTCGCTGCGCGAGTTCGCGCCGCGCGAGCACGGGATCGTCTCCATCTACGTCTGCGGCGCCACCGTGCAGGGCATCCCGCACATCGGGCACGTGCGCAGCAGCCTGAACTTCGACGTGCTGCGCCGCTGGCTGGCCCACCGGGGCGACGACGTGCGGCTGGTCCGCAACGTGACCGACATCGACGACAAGATCCTGACCAAGGCCGCCGAGGCGGGCAGGCCGTGGTGGGAGTGGGCGGCGACGCACGAGCGCGCCTTCGACGACGCCTACGACGTGCTCGGCTGCCTGCCGCCGTCGATCGCGCCGCGCGCCACCGGCCACATCACCCAGATGGTCGAGCTGATGGAGCGGCTGATCGCCGCGGGCCACGCGTACGCCGCCGACGGCGACGTGTACTTCTCGGTCGGCTCCTACCCGGCCTACGGCGAGCTGTCCCGGCAGAAGCCGGACGAGGTGCAGCAGGGCGAGGGCCCGGCCCTGGCGGGCAAGCGCGACCCGCGCGACTTCACGCTGTGGAAGTCCGCCAAGCCCGGTGAGCCGTCTTGGCCCACCCCGTGGGGCGCGGGCCGCCCCGGCTGGCACCTGGAGTGCTCGGCGATGGCGCGCACCTACCTGGGCGCCGAGTTCGACATCCACGGCGGCGGCCAGGACCTGGTGTTCCCGCACCACGAGAACGAGCAGGCGCAGTCGCGGGCGGCCGGTGACGGGTTCGCCCGGTACTGGATGCACAACGCCTGGGTGACCATCAGCGGCGAGAAGATGGCCAAGTCGCTGGGCAACACGGTGTCGATCCCGGAGATGCTCAAGCGGGTGCGGGCCCAGGAGCTGCGCTACTACCTGGTGGGCCCGCACTACCGCTCGAACATCGAGTACTCGGAGGCGGCGCTGGAGGAGTCGGTGCGCGCCTACCAGCGGGTCGAGTCGTTCCTGCGCAAGGTCGTGCAGCGCACCGGCGTGGTGCCCGAGGGCGACCCGGGCCCGGAGTTCGCCGCCGCCATGGACGACGACCTGGCCACCCCGGCCGCGCTGGCCGCGGTGCACAGCGCGGTCCGCACCGGCAACACCGCCCTCGACGGCGGCGACGACGCGGCGGCGCGGGCCGCGGCGGCGGCGGTGCGCGGGATGACCGGGGTGCTGGGCCTGGACCCGTTGTCGGCCAAGTGGTCCGATACCTCCACAGTGGACAACGGGCTGCGCGAGGCGGTCGGCGCCCTGGCCGACGGCCTCCTCGCCGAGCGGCAGCAGGCCAGGGCGAACCGCGACTTCGCGGCCGCCGACGCGATCAGGGACCGCCTGCAGAGCGCGGGCATCACCGTCGAGGACACCCCCGACGGTCCATTGTGGACATTGAAGGACAGCTGACGTGGCAGGGAACTCCAGGCGCCAGGGCGCGATGCGCAATCCGGGCACCAAGAAGGGCGCGGTCGTCGGCTCCGGCGGCCAGCGGCGCAAGGGGCTGGAGGGCAAGGGCCCGACGCCGAAGGCCGAGGAGCGCCCCGGGCACAAGAACTACCGCAAGCCCACCACCAAGCGCGTCGCGGGCAGCAAGGACAAGCCCACCAGCGAGCTGATCGCGGGCCGCAACCCGGTGGTGGAGTGCCTGCGCGCCCAGATCCCGGCCACGGCCCTCTACGTCGCCATCGGCGTCGAACCCGACGACCGGGTGGCCGAGTCCATCCGGCTGGCGGCCGACCGGGGCATCTCGGTCCTGGAGGTCTCCCGCCCGGAGCTGGACCGGCTGACCGCGGGCGCCATGCACCAGGGCCTGAGCCTGCAGGTGCCGCCGTTCGAGTACGCCCACCCCGACGACCTGCTGGAAGCCGCCGCGGCCACCGCGGAGCCCCCGCTGCTGGTCGCCCTGGACGGCGTCACCGACCCCCGCAACCTGGGCGCGGTCATCCGCTCGGCGGCGGCGTTCGGCGCCAACGGTGTGCTGCTGCCGCAGCGCCGCAGCGCGGGCATCACCGCCGTCGCCTGGCGCACCAGCGCGGGCACGGCTGCGAAGATCCCGGTCGCGGTGGCCACCAACCTGACCAGGGAACTGCGGGCCCTGGCCGCCAAGGGCCTGATGATCGTCGGCCTCGACGCCGACGGGACGATGGAGCTGGACAACCTGGACCTGGCCACCGGGCCCCTGGTGGTCGTGGTCGGCTCCGAGGGCCGGGGCCTGTCGCGGCTGGTCCGCGAGGCCTGCGACGCCACCATCAGCATCCCCATGTCGGCCGGGGTGGAGTCGCTCAACGCCTCGGTCGCCGCGGGCGTCGTGCTGGCGGAGGTGGCTCGGCGCCGCCGGGTGGCGGGTCGCATCTGACCGCGCCCCGGTGACCGCGGGTGAGCGGTCCCCCACGGGCCGCTCCCGCGGCGGAGCGAGCGGCGTGACCAGGCAGCCGACCCGTTAGGGTCTGGGAGCCGTTGGCACGCCGAGGGGGCAGAGGATGTCGTTCGCCAGTCCGTTGTTCCTCTGGTACTTCACCCCGGTCGTCCTCCTGGCGGTCCTGCTCTGCCCCCGCTCCTGGCGCAACGGGATCATCGCCGTCGCCAGCCTGCTGTTCTACTCGGCGGGGGCGGGGTCCACCACGCTCCTGCTGCTCACCTGCATGGTGGTCAACTACCTGGTGGGCCCCTGGCTGGAGCCCGACGAGTGGGACACCGACCGCGCGCGCAGGCGCAACGTCCTCGTCGGCGTCATCGGCTTCGACGTGCTGGTGCTGGTGGTCTGGAAGTACGCGGGCTTCGCCACCGAGCAGCTCGCGGGCTTCGCGGAGATCTTCGGCGGCGACTTCCCGGTGGTCCACCTGGCACTGCCGATCGGCATCTCCTTCTACACGTTCCACCACATCTCCTACGTGGTCGACGTGTACCACGGCGAGCGCCCGGCCAGCCGCGACCCGGTGTCGTTCATCGCCTACATCGCCATGTTCCCGCAGCTCGTGGCGGGTCCGATCGTGCGCTACCGGGAGATCGCCGACCAACTCCCGCAGCAGCGCACGCACCGCCTCGACGACATCTCCTCCGGCTTCCCGCGCTTCGCCCTCGGCCTGTGCAAGAAGGTGATCGTCGCCGACTCGCTGAGCCCGCTGGTCGAGCAGTGCTTCGCCACCCCGCCGGACCGGATGACCTTCGCCGTGGCCTGGCTGGGGGCCATCGCGTACACGCTGCAGCTCTACTTCGACTTCTCCGGCTACTCGGACATGGCGATCGGGCTGGGCCGGATGCTGGGCTTCCGGCTGCCGGAGAACTTCGCCCGCCCGTACTCGTCGGTCACCATCACCGAGTTCTGGCGCCGCTGGCACATGTCGCTGTCGCGCTGGTTCCGCGACTACGTCTACATCCCGCTCGGCGGCAACCGCGGCGGCGCCGCCCGCACCTACCGCAACCTGGGCATCGTGTTCGTGCTGACCGGCTTCTGGCACGGCGCGAACTGGACGTTCCTGGTCTGGGGCGTCTTCCACGGCGCGCTGCTGGTGGTCGAGCGCGGGTTCGGGCTGGAGCGGGCGCCGACCCGGCGGTGGCCGCGGCTGGGCAGGCGGGTGCTGACGATGCTGCTGGTCGTCGTCGGCTGGGTGTTCTTCCGGGCCGCCGACCTGGGACAGGCGCTGGTGGTGGTCGGGCACATGCTGCTGCCGGACTTCACCGGCCTGACCGACCAGGTGGACGTGGCGCTGGGCAACCAGGTGCTGGTGACGCTGCTGCTGGCGCTGGTGATCTTCGCGCTGCCCGCCGGACCGGTCACCGGGCCGCTGTTGGAGTCCTCGCGCGGCCGGTTGGCGCAGGCGCTGCGGGTCGCGGTCATGGTGCCGGGGCTGCTGTGGGCGGCGATTCTTGTCGCATCCGGCACGTTCAGCCCGTTCCTGTACTACCAGTTTTAGCACACCAATTGTGATCTGGATCACTGTTCATAAACTGCCCGGTACCGGTGGTTATGTTTTCCTGAGCAGTCAATTCCGGTGAATCGGCGCCCTGATCAGGCGGCCGGTGACGGCGCGGACAGAGGCGTCCGCGCGAAGGGAGAGATCCACCATGCGCATGCTTTCCACCTCGCGCGCCACCGCTGGGCTGATCGCCGCCGGGCTGATCAGCCTGGTCGGCGCGGTACCCGCCCTCGCCGCCCCGTCGGTCACCGCCCAGGCCGACCTCAACGGCGACGGCACCACCGACGCCATCACCCTCACCACCCAGACCGACGGCACCGAGCAGGTGCTCAGCGCCACCGTCGGCGGCCAGACCCGCACGCTGGTCCTGCCGCTGTCCTCGACCGACGGCACCCAGCCGATCCGCGTCGTCGACATCAACAAGGACCGCAAGGCCGAACTCCTGGTCACCGAGAGCACCGGCGACGGCACCACGACGTTCAACATCGTCGACCTCGGACCCGGCGGCTTCCGCGTCGCCACCACCCCGGACGGGCAGGCCCTGCGCTTCTTCGAGGGCGGCGGCCCCGGCGCCCGTTCCGGCTACACCTGCAAGGAGTTCTTCGGCATCCGCGAGTTCACCATCCTGTTCGCCGTGGCGACCAGCTCGGACCCGAACCCGGACTTCATCGGCACCCTCGCCTCCTACCGGTTCGCAGGCGGCGTGGCCACCCCCAGCTCGCAGATCCCGATCTTCGGCGTCAAGGGCGACAACCCGCAGCTCGTGGTGAACCCGAGCGCCTGCAACGCCTGACCCCGGCACCCCGACCGGCCCGCCCCCGAGCGGGGGCGGGCCGGTCCTCTGTGTCCACTTCCGCCGCACCGGCGCCGCGGCGTGCGAAACTGACCCGGCGGCGAGGGGGGTGATCGGGTGGACTGGCGGGCCGTCGCCGACGACATCGGCGAGCACTGGCACGTCTACCTGACGATGCCGCTCATCGCGGCGGTCATCGGGTACGTCACCAAGCGCGCGGCGATCGAGATGATGTACAAGCCGCTGGAGTTCGTCGGGATCGGCAGGCTGGGGTGGCAGGGGGTGATCCCGGCCAACGCCGAGCGGATGGCCTCGGTCGCCATGGACCTGATGACGACGAACCTGATCGACCCGAAGGAGGTCTTCTCCCGGCTCGACCCCAAGGCCGTGGTGGCCGAGCTGCGCGAACCCATCGAGCGGGTGGTCGAGGAGATCACCACCGAGCTGGTCAGCGAGTACCAGCCGAACCTGTGGGAGCGGCTGCCGAACCGGGCCAGGGCGCTGCTGCTGGCCAGGGTCCGCGCCGAGGCGCCGCGCATGGTCGAGCGGGTGATGCGCGAGCTGGCGGCCGACATCGACCAGGTGCTCGACGTCAAGGACATGGCGGTGCGCAACCTGGTCCGCGACAAGGCCGTGCTGAACCGCCTCATCCGCGACACCGCCACCCCGGAGATGCGGTTCATCGCCCGGTCCGGCATCTGGTTCGGCCTGGTGATCGGGCTGGTGCAGGTCGCGGTGTGGGCGCTGACCAAGAGCGCGTGGGTGATGCCGGTCTTCGGCGGCCTCACCGGCTGGCTGACCGACTGGCTCGCCCTGAAGATGATCTTCTTCCCCCGGCAGCCCACGCGCTTCCTGGGCCTGGTGACCTGGCAGGGCATGTTCCAGCGGCGCAAGTCCGAGGTGGCCGAGGACTACGGCGACCTCATCGCCAAGGAGGTCCTGACCGTCCACAACGTGCTGGAGGCCGTGCTCACCGGCCCCAAGTCCGACCGGCTGTTCGAACTGATCCACCGCGAGGTCCGCCGTTCCATCGACGCCCAGGCGGGCACGGTCAAACCGCTGGTCGTCGCCGCCGTCGGCTCCCGCCGCTACCAGGAGATGAAGCGCGCCGCGGCGCACAAGGCGGTGGCCCGCATCCCCGACACCGTCCGCCACGTCGAGGACTACGCCACCGGCGCCCTGAACATCCGCGACACCATCGTCGCCCAGATCCGGGCGCTGACGCCGATCCAGTACGAGGGCCTGCTGCGGCCCGCGTTCCGCCAGGACGAGTGGAAGCTCATCGCGGTCGGCGCCGTCATCGGGTTCCTGGTGGGTGAACTGCAGGTCCTGCTGGTGCTGCACTAACCTGGAAGCCCGCAGGCAAAGGGGTCCGCTTGAACATCGACGCGTTCCTCAGCGGCTTCGCGGCCAACTGGCCGGTCTACGCGTCGATGCCGTTCATCGCGGCGGTCATCGGGTACGTGACCAAGCGGGTGGCCATCGAGATGATGTTCCGGCCGCTGCGCTTCATCGGCATCGCCGAGCCCTACCTGGGCTGGCAGGGCGTGGTCCCGCGCAACTCGGCCAGGATGATCCGGGTCTCCGCCGACCTCATCACCGGCAAGCTGGTCGACCCCGCCGAGATCGTCGCCCGCCTCGACCCCGACGCCATCGCCCGCCAGATCCAGACCCCCCTGCTGCTCACCGTCGACCGGATCGCCCGCGAGGTGCTGGAGGAACACCACCCCCAGCTCTGGGAGATGCTCCCGGTCCTCGCCCAGGACCTGGTGGTCAAGCAGGTCCAAGCGGGCACCCCCGACCTGGTCCGCCGGGTCGTGGACGAGGTCCGCCGCAACATCGGCGAGGTCCTCGACGTCCAGCAGGTCGCCGTCACCGCCCTGGAGCGCGACAAGGAACTCCTGGTCCGCCTGGTCCGCGACATCTCCCGCCCGGAGATGTCGTTCATCGCCCGCTGCGGCATCTACTTCGGCTTCATCCTGGGCGTCGTGCAGACCGTCGTCTGGGCGCTGACCCAGCAGCCGTGGGTCCTCCCGGTCTTCGGCGCCGCCATCGGCTGGTTCACCGACTGGCTGGCCATCAAGCTGGTCTTCTTCCCCCGTTCCCCCGTCCTCGGCTTCCAGGGCGTCTTCCAGCGCAGGCGGGTGGAGGTGGCCCGCCAGTACGGCGACCTGATCGCCCGCGAGGTGATGACGGTCCCGAACCTGGTCGAGGGCGTGCTGAACGGTCCCCGGTCGGAGAAGCTGCTGACCTCGATCCAGAAGCTGGTGACCGACTCCGTGGAGGCGCAGGCCCGGCTGGCCCGGCCGTTCGTGTCGGTGGCGGTCGGCTCCCGCCGGTTCGAGGAGATCAAGGTCGCCGCCGCCCAGAAGGCCATGACCCACCTGAGCGCCACCGCCCTCGCCGCCGAGCCGTACGCCCGCGAGGCCCTGGACATCGGCAACACCATCGCCGCCAAGATGAACCAGCTCAGCCGCGTCGAGTACGAGGGCCTGCTGCGCCCGGCCTTCCGGCAGGACGAGTGGAAGCTGATCGCCGTGGGCGCCGTCATCGGCGCCCTGGTCGGCGAACTCCAGGTCCTGCTGCTCCTGGGCTGAGCTACGCCAGGGCGGTGCGGCGGGCTCGGCCGAAGAGCCAGCAGACCAGGTAGATCAGGAACGAGATCGCCGTGACGAAGGCGCTCACCGGTGCCCCGGGGGCCAGCGACAGCACGATCCCGCCCACCGCCGACACCTCAGCGAACACCACCGCCAGCACCGTCGCCCGCAGTGGACTGGCCGTCACCCGAGCCGCCGCGGCGGCGGGGGTGACCATCAACGCCAGCACCAGCAACGACCCGACCGTGCGGACCCCCAGCGCCGTGGCCACGCCCACCAGCACGGCGAACACCACCGCCAGCAGCGTCGTCGGGACGCCCCGGGCGCGGGCCACGTCAGGGTCGACGCTGGCGAACAGCAGCGGCCGGTAGACCACGGCCAGCACGGCCAGCACCACCACCGCGGCCCCGGTCAACAGCGCCATGCTGGCGAAGTCCTGCCCGACGATCTGCCCGGTGAGCAGGCCGAACTTGTTCGCCGCGCGCCCCTTGTAGAGCCACAGCATCAGCACGCCCAGGCCGAGCCCGAACGCCAGGACGACACCGATGACCGAGTCGTACTCGGAGCTGCGGCGGGTCAGCAGGCCCAGGACCAGTGCGGCGACGATCGCGCCCGCGAGCGCGCCGTTGCCGACGTCCCAGCCCAGCAGCAGGGCCGCGGCCCCGCCGGTGAGGGCCAGCTCGGAGGTGCCGTGCACGGAGAAGGCCATGTTGCGGCTGACGATCAGCGGGCCGAGGACCCCGGCGAGCAGGCCGAGGACGGCCGCGACGAGCAGGGCGCTGAGCACGAAGTCGAGGGAGAGCAGCTCCCAGGTGAGCCGGAAGTCGAAGATGTTCTCCACCGTCAGTGCTCCGCCATGTGGAAGTCCTCGCACACCGCGCCGTGCCCGCCGACGATGTGGACCTGGCCGCGGACGCGGAGGACGTCGACCTCGGTGCGGTAGAGCTCGGAGAGGGTTTCCGAGGTCATGACCTCGTCCGGGGGGCCGATGCGGAAGCGGCCGTCCACCAGGTACAAGACCCGGTCGACCAGGGGGAGGACCGGGTTGATCTCGTGGGTGACGAACAGGACGGCCGTGTCGGCGGTGCGGCGGCGGGTGTCGATCAGCTCGCTGACCGCGCGCTGGTGGGCCAGGTCGAGGGAGAGCAGCGGTTCGTCGCACAGCAGTACCGCCGGGTCTCCCACCAGGGCCTGGGCGACCCGGAGGCGCTGCTGCTCACCCCCGGAGAGCATCCCCACCGGGCGGTTGGCGAAGGTCTCCGCGCCGACCTCGGCCAGTGCGGTGTCGACGCGGCGGCGGCGTTCGCGGATGCCGGTGAGGCCCAGGCCCCAGTGGTGCCCGTCCCAGCCGAGGCCGACCAGGTCGCGGCCGCGCAGGGCCAGCGCCGGGTCGAGGGCGCGCTGCTGCGGGATGTAGCCGATCCGGCGGTTCGCCCGCCCCGGGGCCGCCCCGGCGACGGTCACCGTGCCCGAGCTGAGCGCGCGCAGGCCCAGCAGCACGCGCATCAGGCTGGTCTTGCCGGACCCGTTCGGGCCGAGCACGGCGATGAACTCGCCGGGGGCGACGTCGAGGTCCAGCCCGTCCCAGAGCACCCGGTCGCCGTAGGCGAGCCGGGCTCCGGACAGGGTGACCGCCGGGGTGGTGCTCATGATCCGGACACGGCTCCCGCGAGTGAGTCGACCTGCTTGGTCATCCACTCAAGGTATCCGGTGGCGTCGGCGGGGAGCGTCTCGGTCACCGCGACGACCGGGACGGCGACCGCGGCGGCCTTGTCCTTGAGCTGCTTGGTGACCGGGGTCTCGGTCTGTGCGTTGTAGACGACCGCGGCGACCTGCTTGCCGGTGACCAGGGCGTCGATGTCGGCGACGGCGGCGGCGGGCGGGTCGGTCTCCTCCTCGATGGCCTCGGCGAAGGCGGGCGGGGTGGCGTCGGCGAGCCCGGCGGCGGCGAACAGGTAGGCGGCGACCGGTTCGGTGGCGACGACCTTCGCGCCCGGCTTGGCCTTGCCGATGGCGGCGGCGGAGGTGGTGAGCTTGTCCAGGCCCTCGCCGAAGGACTTGGCGTTGGCGGCGAAGCGGTCCTTCTTGTCCGGTGCGATCTCGCCGAGCTGGGTGGCGAGGGTGTCGGCGACCTTGCGGACGGTCCCGAAGTCGTACCAGACGTGCTCGTTGACCTCCTCGCCGTCGGCCGGGTCCGCGTCGAGCAGGTCGAAGGCGACGATCTTGCGGGCGTCGGCGGCGCCCTGGGACAGGCCCGCGATGAAGTCGTCGTAGCCGCCGCCGTTGGACAGCACGACCTTCGCGCCGGTGAACTTGGTGGCGTCGGCGGGCTTGGCCTCGTACCCGTGCGGGTCCGCCGCCGGGTCGCTGAGGATCGCGTTCACGGTGACGCCGTCGCCGCCGACCGCCTGCGCGACGCTGGCCCAGACGTTGGTGGAGGCGACGACCACGACCTTGCCGTCGGCTGCCGCGCCGCTCCCGGGCGCCGGGGTGTCCTGTGAGCCACCACACGCCGTGACCGAGGCGAGGGTGACCGCTGTGAAGCCCACCGCGACGGCGAGTGGTCTGCGGGAACGGGGTGTCATGAGGCTCTCCCAGGGCAAGCGCGATCCATGATCACGGTAATGGTAATCGTTGTCGGTTTCAGACTACGTCAGCTCGCGCAGCGCCACTCATCCGACCGGGTGACGCCAACCGCGCGACCGGGCGGTAACCGGGCTTCTACTAGTGGTTCTGAACCGTTACGGTCAGTCCATGGCGCGGTCAATGCACGTTCGACGCCCGGCGACCCTCGCGTCCCTCGCGGCGGAACTCGGAGTCTCCCGGACCACGGTTTCCAACGCCTACAACCGACCCGACCAGCTCTCACCGGAGCTGCGCAGGCGCGTACTGGAAACCGCCCGGCGCCTCGGCTACCCCGGCCCGGACCCGGTGGCCCGGTCACTGCGGACCCGCAAAGCGGGCGCGGTGGGGCTGCTGCTGACCGAGAACCTGTCCTACGCCTTCCGCGACCCGGCCGCGCTCGGCTTCCTGGAGGGGTTGGCGCTGGCCTGCGAGGACGCGGGCCAGGGCCTGCACCTGGTGCCGGTCAACCCCGAGCGCGAGGACGTCGCCGCTGTGCACCGCGCGGGCGTCGACGGCTTCGTCGTCTACTCGGTGCCCGACGACGACCCGCACCTGGCCGCCGTGCTGTCGCGGCCGGTGCCGACCGTGGTCGCCGACCAGCCTGTCGTCGACGGCGTGGACCGGGTCGGCATCGACGACCGGGCCGCCATCACCGCCCTCGCCCAGCGGCTGATCGCGCTGGGCCACCGCCGCGTCGGCGTGGTCTGCATGCGGCTGGCCCGCGACCGCAACGACGGCTTCGCCTCGGTCGAGCGCCAGCACGCCGCGCACTTCCACGTCCAGCGGGCCCGGCTCGCCGGGATCGCGGACGCCTTCACCACCGCGGGGGTGGAGTGGTCCAGGGTGCCGGTGGTCGAGCGCTTCGACCACAGCACCGCCAGCGGCGCCTCCGCCGCCGCCCAGCTCCTCGACTCCGACCCGCAGGTCACCGCCCTGGTCTGCACCTCCGACATCCTCGCCCTCGGCGCCCTCACCGAGGCCAAGCGGCGCGGCCTGCGGGTGCCGCAGGACCTCACCATCACCGGTTTCGACGGCATCCCCGACGGGGAGCGCATCGGCCTGACCACGGTGCGCCAGCCGGTCCTGGAGAAGGGCAAGGCCGCGGGCAAGCTGCTGCTCGGCTCCGTCGACCCGACCCGGCCGCGCGAGATCACCCTGGAGACCGAGCTGATCACCGGCGCCACCGCCGCCCCGCCGCGCACCGCAGAGGAGCGCTGGTTCGGGCCCTGAGCGCGGACCCGTCACGGGAGCAGCGCGAGCGGCACCCCGGTGCCCACGAGCGCCCCGAGCCGCGGCACCACCAGGTAGTTCCCCGGCGGGACCGCGGTCCGCGACAGCGGGCAGCCGGGTGCCGAGGTGCGCCCCGCCCAGTTGACCTCGAACACCAGCCGCTCCCCCGGCTGCAGCACCTGCGGCTGCTGCCCGGACACGCGCGCGCAGTCGTTGTTCGACCACACCCGGGTGACGCCGTCCGCGCCGGTCACGACCAGTTCGCGCAGCGCGCGGCCGACGTCGCGGGTGCACGGGACCGCCCCGGCGTTGGTCACCACCAGCCGCAGCGCGGGACGCCGGCCCACCCGGTACGACGGCGCCTCCACCTCCGCGGTCACCGCCACCGCCGCGTCGGGGCACGGCAGGTTCGGGTCCGGCGGTGGCGGGGGCGGGGCGGGACTGGGTGGCGGTTCGGGCGCCGCGGTGGTGGACGACGACGGCGGGGGTGTGAGCGCGGAGGTGGACGGCGGCGCGCTGGTCGGCTGGTCCTCCGCCCCGGTACCGCGCACCTCCCGGCCGTCGGCCCCGCCGTCGAGCAGTGCCGTGATGCTCCAGATGAGCACGACCACGCCGCCTGCCGCCAGCGCCACGGCCAACGCCCGGCGTCGCAGGTAGGTGCCGCGCGGGAGCGGTCCTTTCGGGTCAATCACCTGCGGAACGGTAACGCCGCCGCGCGGCCGAGCGGGGCAAGACGTCGTCCCCCATCGGGCGGTTTTCACAGCGACCGTACGCACCAGGAGTGATATTGGGCAGGACCACCTTGTTCCGCCGGTGAACATCCGGTTCCCTGGACCGGACACAGAGGAATTGACGGAAGGGCCGCCGTGACTGCGATCGACGACCTGCTCCAGCGCCACATCGAGGGGCCCGACCACGGGGCCCCGGAGATCCCCACCCCGGTGCCCAACCTGCACCTGGCGGTGGTGACCTGCATGGACGCCCGGATCAAGGTGTTCGACGTGTTCGGCCTGCGCCACGGCGAGACGCACATCATGCGCAACGCGGGCGGCATCGTGACCGACGACGTCATCCGGTCGCTGTCGATCAGCCAGCGCAAGCTCCAGACCCGCGAGGTCGTGGTGATGCAGCACACCTCGTGCGGCCTGGCCACCTTCACCGACGACGAGTTCCGCGACGAGGTCGCCGCCGACACCGGGATGCGCCCGCCGTGGGCAGTGGAGTCGTTCCGCGACGTCGAGCAGTCCGTGCGGCTGTCGGTCGAGCGGGTGCGGCGCAGCCCGTTCATCCCGCACACCGACAACGTCCGCGGCTTCGTCTACGACGTGCACACCGCGAAGATCACCGAGGTTCAGTAGTACCTACACTCGCCGGGTGGACGCCGCCGACCTCGCCGACCTGACCGACTGGTTCGACCGGACCGCCCGCGACCTCGCCTGGCGCAGGCCGGGCACCACCGGGTGGGGTGTGCTGGTCAGCGAGATCATGCTCCAGCAGACCCCGGTGGCCAGGGTGGAGCCGATCTGGCTGGAGTGGATGGCGCGCTGGCCGGTGCCCTCGGCGCTGGCCGCGGCGAGCCAGGGCGAGGTGCTGCGGGCGTGGGGCAAGCTCGGCTACCCGAGGCGGGCGCTGCGCCTGCACGCCGCGGCGACCGCGATCGCCACCGACCACGGCGACGTGGTCCCCGCCGACGTCGACACCCTGCTCGGCCTGCCCGGCATCGGCGCGTACACCGCCCGCGCGGTGGCGGCGTTCGCCTACGGGCAGCGCTGCCCGGTGGTCGACACCAACGTCCGGCGGGTCGTGGCGCGGGCGGTGCACGGCGCGGGTGACGCCGGTCCGCCGTCGACCACCCGGGACCTGGCCGACGTGGCGAAGCTGCTGCCGCAGGACCCGGCGACCGCGGCGAAGGCGTCGGCGGCGCTGATGGAGCTGGGCGCGGTGGTGTGCGTGGCGCGCGGGCCCCGGTGCGCGGATTGCCCGGTGTTCCACGCCTGCGCCTGGCAGCACAACGGCCGCCCGGCCTACGACGGCCCGGCGAAGGCGGTGCAGCGGTTCGCCGGGACCGACCGGCAGGTGCGCGGCCTGCTGCTGGACGTGCTGCGCGGCAGCGCCGAACCCGCCTCGAAGGCCCGGCTGGACCTGGCGTGGTCCGACGCGGGCCAGCGCGACCGCTGCCTGGACTCGCTGCTGGTCGACGGGTTGGTGGAGCAGACCGCGAACGGCATGTTCGCGCTGCCCGGGGAGCACTGAAACCGACCAACCAATTAGCCCGATGGTTGGCAAACTATTGCCTCAAGAGTGATCCCCTGGCTACGGTCGGCGACACCAGTTCCCGGTCCGGGGCCGTCCGGCTCCTTCGTCGAGGGAGATCGAGATGACTCTGACCAGGCGCGACTTACTGCGGACGAGCATCGCCGTCGGTGCGGCGGGAGCTGCGCTCCCCGTGTTCACCGCCACCGCCACCGCCACCGCTGCCCCGGTGATCGCCTCCTGCCAGACCTGGGGAGCGCGGGAACCGAGGGCGGCCGTGGAGATGCTGGACCGCAGGCCGACCTACATCGTGGTGCACCACACCGCGGGCCCCAACAGCAGCGACCTGTCGCTGGAGCACGCGTACGCCATCTCGCGGTCCATCCAGGACCACCACATGGACAACAACGGCTGGATCGACAGCGGCCAGCAGCTCACCAACAGCCGCGGCGGGCACGTGACCGAGGGCCGCCACCGCAGCCTGGAGGCGCTGCGCGACGGGACCAGGCACCTGATGGGCGCCAACGTCGGCAACCACAACAGCGAGGTCATCGGCATCGAGAACGAGGGCCTCTACACCAGCGTGGACGTGCCCGCGCGGCTGTGGAACTCCCTGGTCAACCTGGTCGCCTACATCGCGGCCCAGTACGACATCGCGCCGTCGGAGATCCGCGGGCACCGCGACTTCAACAGCACCGAGTGCCCCGGCGGCGTCCTCTACCGGCGGCTGCCGGAGCTGCGCACGGCCGTCGGCGGCGTCCTGGGCCGCGCGGTGGCGCACCCGGAGACCTGGCCGCTGCTCAAGCCGGGCGACACCGGCGACAAGGTCAAGGCCGCCCAGCACCTGCTGCGCGACAGGGGTTCCCGCGACCTGCCCGCCGACGGCGTGTTCGGCGCGGCCACCGCCGCCGCGGTGCGCCGCTTCGGCGACGCCGCGGGCCTGCGCTCCGACCCCTGCTACGCGAGCCGGGCGGCCGACGAGAGCGGCTTCCTCGGCGCGGGCGCGTGGCCCGCGCTCATCCGCCCGGTCGAGCTGTCCGAGACCGGCGAGGCCGCCGCCGCGGCCCGCACCCTGGTCCGCGACCGGTCCCTGACCCGCGTCGAGTCCCGCGACTGGCGCACCCTGCTGAACCGGTAGCGGCGCGTCCCGTGGCCGGCCCGGGAATCGCAGGGGCGAGCCGGGCACGGGACCTGGCACACTGCGGCCATGCCCCAGGGAGTGGTCGCCACCTTCGACGCCGACGCCGACCGGTCCGTCCGCGCCCTGTGGTCCCGCCTGGACGCCGCCGGACTGCCCCCCGCGCGCCCGTTCCCGCCGCACCTGACCTTCGCGCTGGCCTCGGACATCCCGGCGAAGACCCGCACCGCCCTGGCCGCGGAGCTGCGCCTGCTGGCCGTGCCGGACATCTGGCTCTCGGCCCTGTCGACGTTCAGCGCCAACGAGAACGCCCTGGTGCTCGCCGCGGTGACCGACGCGGAGCTGCTGGCCGTCCACTCCGCACTGCACGACGTGCTGGCGGGCAAGGTGCGCAACCCCAGCGCCTACTACCTGCCCGGCAACTGGATGCCGCACTGCACCCTGGTGCAGGGCGTCCCCACCTCGGACATGACCACGGCGTTCAACGCGGTGTTCCCCACCGACACCATCCGCGCCAAGGTGGTGAAGGTGTCCATCTTGGACACCAACAACCCGGGCACCGAGGACGTCCTCTTCACCCGCTGAACCCTCAGCGCCCCAACAGCTCCGACAGGAACGCCTCCACCGCACCGCGGTAGAACTCCGGCGCCGATCCGTGCACCAGGTGCCCGGCGCCGGGGGCGACGACGTGGCGCCCACCGCCCGGCGCGCGCAGCGGGATCAGCTCCTGCTGCCCCGCGGGCATCACCGAGTGCTCCGCCTCGATCGCCAGCACCGGGCACGACACCGCGTCCACGTACGCCCAGAAGTCCCGCCGCCCCCACTCCTCGGCGATCCCGAACAGGTCGTCCAGGTCGGCGATGAGCCGGTAGCCGCCGTCCCGCTCCTCCACGCACTCGGCGAAGTAGTCCGCCGCGGGCCCGAAGAACCCCCGGACGTGCGCCAGCGACGGGAACGGCACCGGCCACTCGGCGAACAGCGCCCGCCAGTCGTCCGCGGTCCGCCCGACCAGGTCCACCCCCACGTCCTCGGTCACCACACCCCGCACCAGCGTCGGCGCGGACGCGGCGGCCCCCAGCGCGTGCAGCCCGCCCATCGAGTGGCCGATCAGGACGGCGGGCTCGCCCAACCCGGTCAGCACGTCGACCAGGTCGCCGACGAAGTCCTCGGTGGTCCACACGCCCCGGTGCGGGTTGCGCCCGTGGCTGCGGGCGTCGAAGCCGAGCACCCGGCCGTAGCGGGTCAACCACGCAGCGCACGGCCACCAGGTGGAGGCCCGGCCCATCAGCGCGTGCAGCACCACGATCGGTCGGCCCGTGCCGCCGAACTCCACGATCTCCACCGCACCGAGTGTGCCCGAAGCCACCGCGACCTCACCGGACAGCACCCAGAATGGGCCCATGCCCAAGGTCCCCGCTGTCCGCCTCACCGCCACGCTGCTCGCCGCGGTGGCGTTCACCGGGTGCACCGCCACCCCCGAGCCGCCCGCGCCGCCCGGCACCACCGGTTCCGCACCGCCCGAGGTCGAGGGGGCCGAGGGCGCGGAGGGCATCGGCGACCCGTACTACCCCGACGACGGCAACGGCGGTTACGACGTGACCGACTACGCCGTGGGGATCAGCTACGACCCGGCGGCGCGGCGCCTCGACGG
This sequence comes from Actinokineospora sp. PR83, assembly GCF_021056305.1. Taxonomy (NCBI): domain Bacteria; kingdom Bacillati; phylum Actinomycetota; class Actinomycetes; order Pseudonocardiales; family Pseudonocardiaceae; genus Actinokineospora; species Actinokineospora sp. PR83. The sequence goes on along the minus strand of NZ_JAJCXD010000052.1, from coordinate 20,008 downwards.
CGACACGACCGTCACCGCGCGGGCGACCGCCGACCTGTCCCGGTTCAACCTGGACCTCACCGGCTTCGACGTCAGCCGGGTCGAGGTCGACGGCGTGGAAGCCGGGACCGAGCGCTCCGGCGAGCACGAGCTGGTGATCACCCCGGCCACCCCGGTGGTCAAGGGCGAGGAGTTCACGACCCGCGTCGTCTACTCCGGCGAACCGCAGGCCGAACCCGACGGCGACCTGGGCACCAACGGCTGGCAGGTCTCCACCTCCGGCGGGGCGTACGCGGCGGGCGAGCCGCACTCCGCGTCGAGCTGGTACCCGGTCAACGACCACCCCCGCGACAAGGCGACCTTCAGCGTCCGGGCCCGCGTGCCCGACGGCTGGAGCGTGGTGTCCAACGGCCGCGAGGAGCCGCCGAAGCCCGAGGGCGGGTGGACGACGTTCACCTGGGTGGAGCCGAACCCGGTCGCGCCGTACGTGACGACCGTGGCCATCGACCGGTGGACCATCGTCCGGTCGACGCTGCCCGGCGGTGTCCCGCTGGTCGACGCGTACGCGCCGGGCACCGAGCGCAAGCGGGCCGAGGAGGAGCGGCTGCCGGAGGTGCTGGCGTTCCTGGCCGACCGGTTCGGGCCGTACCCGCAGAGCGGCGCGGGCGGGATCTTCCTCAACGAGAACATCGGCTTCTCCCTGGAGATCCAGGGCAGGCCGATCTACGCCAAGTGGGCCGACCTCGACACGATCGTGCACGAGCAGGCCCACCAGTGGTACGGCGACAGCGTGTCCGTCGAGAGCTGGGCCGACATCTGCCTCAACGAGTGCTTCGCCTCCTACGCGCAGTGGCTCTGGGACGAGTCGGCGAACCGGGTGGACCTCGACGCCCGGTTCCGCGCCACGGTGTCCAAGACGGCGAGGAACACCCGCTACTGGAACCGCAAGCTCTACGACATGGGGCCGGGCAACGAGTTCACCGCCGTCTACGACAAGGGCCAGCTCGCCATGCACGCCCTGCGCCGCCGGATCGGCGAGGACGCGTTCAGCACCCTGCTCAAGCGGTGGGCGAGCACCCACCGCGACGGGAACGCGAGCTGGCCGCAGTTCGAGGACATGGCCGTGGAGGTCTCCGGGCAGGCCGACCTGCGCCCGTTCCTCACCGCCTGGTTCCGCGACGCGGCGAAGCCGGAGGACCGCTACCTGTTCCCGGGCACTCTCCGGTAATCCCGGTTTGGGAGGCTGGTCGCGTGCAGGTGGCGATGCTCGGCCCGGTGCGGGTCACCGGCGCGGGCGCGGTGGAGGTCGAGCTGGGCGGGACCCGGCTGCGGATGCTGCTCGCCCGGCTGGCCCTCGACGCGGGCCGGGTGGTCGGGTCGGCCGCGCTGATCGACTCGCTGTGGGGCGACGACCCGCCCGCGGACGCGGTGAACGCGCTGCACTCGCTGGTGTCGCGGCTGCGCCGGGCGCTGCGCGCCGGGGCGGACGGGCTGGTCGAGTCGTCGGCGTCCGGGTACCGGCTGGTGCTCGACCGCGACGACGTCGACGTGCACCGGTTCGAGCGGCTGGCCGCCGAGGGCAGGCTGGCGCTGCGCGAGGGCAGGCCCACCGAGGCCGCGGCGGCCCTGCGCGCCGCGCTGGAGCTGTGGCGCGGCCCGGCGCTGTCCGGGCTGGCCGAGGCGCCGTTCGCCGGTGCCGCGATCACCCGGCTCACCGAGCTGCGGGTGGCCGCCCTGGAGGACCGGCTGGCCGCCGACGTCGACCTGGGCAGGCACGCCGACACCGTGGCCGAGCTGCACGGCCTGGTCGCCGAGCACCCGCTGCGCGAGCGGGCGGCCGGGCTGCTGGTGCGCGCGCTGTACCTGTCCGGCAGGCAGGCCGAGGCGCTGGCCGCCCACGACCGGATCCGCCGGGCGCTGGCCGAGGAGCTGGGCGTGGAACCGTCCGCCGAGCTGCGCGACCTGCACCTGGCCGTGCTGCGCGGCGACCTCGCCCCGGCGGACCAGGCCGCCATCCCCGCCCCCGCGCTGACCAGCTTCGTCGGCAGGCGGGTCGAGCTGGCGCAGGTGCGCGGGCTGCTCGCCTCGGCCCGGCTGGTGACCCTGGTCGGGCCGGGCGGGGCGGGCAAGACGCGGCTGTCCTGCGAGGCCGTCGCGGGTTCCGAGCGGCCGACGTGGCTGGTGGAGCTGGCCCCGGTGCGCGACGGCGAGGACGTGCCCGGCGCGGTGCTGGCCGCGCTCGGCGCCCGCGAGACCCGGCTGCTGGACGCCCCGGGCGGTGCGCCGCCGCGGCCCGGCCGGGTGCTGGACCGGGTGGTGGAGATGCTGTCGGCGCAGCGGGGCGTGCTGGTGCTGGACAACTGCGAGCACCTGGTCGAGGCCGCCGCGGCCCTGGCGGGCGCGGTGCTGGCCCGCTGCCCGCGGCTGACCGTGCTGGCCACCAGCCGCGAACCGCTGGCGATCACCGGCGAGGTGGTGTTCGGCGTCGGCCCGCTGGGGCTGCCCGCCGAGCGCGCCGAGGACGCCGAGGTGCTCGCCGCCGAGGCGGTGCGGCTGTTCGCCGACCGGGCCGAGGCCGCCGCCCCCGGGTTCGCCGTCGCCGAGCACGCGGGCGCGGTCGCCGAGGTCTGCCGCCGCCTCGACGGGCTGCCGCTGGCGCTGGAGCTGGCCGCCGCCCGGCTGCGGTCGATGACCCTGGGCCAGGTCGCCGCGCGGCTCGACGACCGGTTCCGGCTGCTCACCGGCGGCAGCCGCACCTCGCTGCCCCGGCACCGCACGCTGCGCGCGGTGGTCGAGTGGAGCTGGGACCTGCTGGAGGAACCGGAGCGGGTGCTGGCCGCGCGGCTGTCGGTGTTCCCGGCGCCCGCCGCGGCCGACTGGGTTCCCGCGGTCGCCGCCGACGACACCCTGCTCGCGGCCGAGGACGTCGTCTACGTGCTGGCCTCGCTGGTGGAGAAGTCGCTGGTGCAGGTGGCCGAGGGCCGCGACGGGCAGGTCCGGTACCGGGTGCTGGAGACGGTCCGGGCGTACGCGGCCGAGCGGCTCACCGAGCACGGCGCCGCCGAGACCGCGCGGGTGCGCGCCGCGTTCAGCCGGTGCGTGCTGGCCTTCCTCGACGACGCCGAACCCCGGCTGCGCGGCCCCGACCAGGTGCGCTGGCTGGCCAGGATCGCCGCCGACCAGGAGAACGTCCTGGCCGCCACCCGCTACGCCGCCGAGGCGGGCGACGCCGACCTGGCCACCCGGCTGGCGCTGCGCGCGGGCTGGTTCTGGCTGATCAGCGGCCACCACCGGGAGGCGATGAACCTGATGCGGTCGGTCGTCGCGCTGCCCGGCCCGGCCCCCGCGCACGCCACCGCCACGCTGCGCGCCCTGACCGCCTTCGACGACGCGGCCGGGATGCCCGACCTGGCGGTGCTGGCCGAGCTGCGCACCGAACTGGCCGAGACCCGCGCCATGGACCACTACCCGTCGATGGCGATGGTGGAACCGATGCTCGCCGCGTTCGCCGGGGAGGTCGACGAGGCGTTCGCCGGGCTGGCGCGGGCGGCGGCGCACCCGGACCCGTGGGCGCGCGCCATGGCCGAGCTGGGCCGGGCCTTCCTGCTGGAGAACACCGGCGACCTGGCCGGGTCGGAGACCGCGGCGGCCGAGGCGCTGGCGCGCTTCCGCGAGCTGGGCGACCGCTGGGGCCAGGCCATGGCGATCGGGCAGGTGGCCGAGCGCCGCTCACTGCTCGGCGACCACGCTGGCTCGATCGCGGCCGTCGGAGAGGCCGTCCGCCTGGTCCGCGAACTGGGCGCGGCCGACGAACTGCCCGGCATGCTCGCCCGGCTGGCCATCCAGCACGGCCGCGCGGGCGACCTCGACGGCGCCGAGCGCGGCCTGCGCGAGGCCCTGTGGATGCTGCGCGAACGCGGCACCAACGACCTGGGCATCCTGGTGCAGAGCTGGCTGTCCACGGTCCTGCGGCTGCGCGGCGACCTGCCCGCGGCGGTGGCGGAGTACGAGGCGGTCACCACGCGGGTGGCGACGTTGGAGAACCGGGCCCCGCACATGGCCAGGACGCTGACGACCGTCGGCGCCCAGCTCGCCGTCGCCACCGGCGACCTGCCGCTGGCACTGGCCCGGTTGCGCACCGCCGCGGCGGACCTGTCGATCGTCTCGGACATGCCGGTGGTCAGCGCCGTCGCGGAAACAGCCGCCGCGGCGTGGCTGGCGGCGGGCGACCCGGCGGGCGCGGCCCACCTGCTCGGCCTGAGCACGGCCATCCGCGGCGCCCCCGACCTCGGCAACCCGGAATTGGTGCCCATGAGGGCCGCGATCGACGAGCGGATCGGTGCGCGGGCGCGGGAAGCGGCCTACGCGGCAGCCGCCGCACTCGACCGCGCCACCGCGCTCAAGTCCCTCCACAATGCAGTGTCCACAGCAGAATTCACTGGTCCGGCCACGGCGGGCTGAGTAGCGTCGCGGCATGCGCACGACCGAACTGTGGCGGCCGACCGGGCCGGAGGAGCTGGAGCTCGTGCGCGCCTCCGGGTGGCGGCGGTGGCCGCCGCGGCTGCCCGACCAGCCGATCTTCTACCCAGTCCTGGACGAGGACTACGCGATCACGATCGCCCGCGACTGGAACGTCCCGCACAGCGGCGTCGGCTACGTGACCCGGTTCTCGGTGGACACCGCGTTCCTGCGGCGGTACCCGGTGCGGCAGGCGGGCGGCCGGACGATCCTGGAGCTGTGGGTGCCCGCCGAGGAGCTGGCGGAGTTCAACCGGCACATCGCGGGCCTGATCGAGGTCGTGCACGAGTTCCGGTGACGGCCCGCCCCGCGCGCGGCGGAGCGGGCCGTCACCGGTTCGATCAGCCGACGCGGCGGCGGTAGGCGCGCAGTGCCAGCGGGAAGAACACCGCGGCGATCCCGACCCCCCACACGAAGGCCCAGACCGCGTCGCCCACCCACTCCCCGCCCAGCAGCAGGCCGCGGGCGGCGTTGGTCAGGTGCGACACCGGGTTGATCTCCACCCAGCCCCTGAGCCAGCCCGGCATCGTCTCGGCGGAGACGAACACGTTGCTGCCGAAGGTGAGCGGCAGCACGAACGCCACCAGCGTGCCCGGGACGGCCTGCGGGCTCTTGACCAGCATCCCGACGAACACCGACACCCAGCACAGGCACAGCCCGAACAGGATCATCAGCACCACCGCGATCAGGAACCGCCCCGGGTCCGTCTGCACCCGGAAGCCCAGGATCACCGCGAACACGATCAGCACCGCCAGCGTGACCACGAACCGCACCACGTCACCGAGGACCGCGCCGACCAGGGGTGCCGAGCGGGCGATGGGCATGCTGCGGAAGCGGTCGAAGACGCCCTTGCTGATGTCGGTGCACAGCGCCATGCCGGTGCCCAGGCTGGCGAAGGCGATGTTCTGCACCATCAGGCCGGGCAGCAGCAGTTGCAGGTACTGCTCGGGGCTGCCCGCGAGCGCGCCGCCGAACAGGTAGACGAACAGCAGCAGGAAGATGATCGGCTGGAGCGTGACGTCCAGCAGGGACTCGGGGTTCTTGCGGGTCTTGGTGATGGACCGGCCCGCCAGGGCGAAGCCGTGGCGCAGGGCCAGGCCGGGGCTGATGTGGGTGATGGTGGGCGTGCTCATGCCGCGCTCCCCTCGGTCACCGGGGCGGTCCGGCCGGTCAGGGACAGGAACACCTCGTCCAGGCTGGGCAGCCGCAGCGCCAGCTCGTCGGCGGTGATGCCCGCCTCGTCCAGCCTGCGGACGAGCGCCGACAGCAGCAGCGAGTTGTCCACCGGGGTGCTCAGCAGGCCGGACTCGGCGTCGGTGATCGGGTCGATGCCGGTCAGCTCGCGCAGGATCGCCGCGACCGCGGGCAGGTCGGTGGGCAGGCTCGGGCGCACCTGGAGGGCCTGGCCGCCGGTGCGGCGCTTCAGCTCGTTCGGGGTGCCGTTGGCGATGACCCTGCCGTGGTCGATCACCGTGATCAGGTCGGCCAACCGGTCGGCCTCCTCCAGGTACTGGGTGGTCAGCAGCACCGTCGTCCCGTCGTCGACCAGGGTGCGGACGGTCGCCCACACCTCGTTGCGGCTGTGCGGGTCGAGGCCGGTGGTCGGCTCGTCGAGGTAGAGCACCTCGGGGCGACCGACCAGGCTGGCCGCCAGGTCGGCGCGGCGGCGCATGCCGCCGGAGTAGGTCTTGACGGAGCGGCCCGCGGCGTCGGTCAGCTCGAAGCGCGCCATCAGGTCCTTGGCGCGCGCCTTGGCCTCAGCCTTGGGCAGGCCCAGGAGCTTGCCGATGAGCACCAGGTTCTCGGTGCCGGACAGGTCCTCGTCGACCGAGGCGTACTGGCCGGTGAGGCCGATCAGCCCGCGCACGGCCGTCGCCTGCTCGCGCACGTCGTACCCGCCGACCCTGGCCCACCCCTCGTCGGCGCGCAGCAGCGTCGCCAGGACCCGGACCGCGGTCGTCTTGCCCGCCCCGTTCGGGCCGAGCACCCCCAGCACCTTCCCCCTCGGCACGGCCAGGTCGACCCCGTCGAGGGCGACCGTGTCCCCGAAGCGCTTCACCAGCCCCTCGGCCTCCACGGCCAGATCTGTGTTGCCGGACATCCGTCCCCCTTCTTCGTGTCCACCCAGGCTGCACCCGACCGCTGTCAGCGCGGGCACAGCGCGCTGTCAGCGGCGGCCCGCCGTGACAGCGGCCCGGTGGGGCATCCTGGTGGCATGGCGCTCACCCGGCCGACCAGCGCGGAGATCCCCCCGCCGGAAGGTCCACCCCCACCACCCCGGCGCAGGCGACGGCGCTGGGTGACGGTGCTGGTGGCCCTGCCGGTGCTGGCCCTGCTGGGGCTGACGATCCTCCGGCTCAGCGGCCAGGACGGCAATCGGTTTACCGCCGCCGCGCTCGCCCTCACCCCGTACATCGCCGCGGGCGGGCTGGTCATCACCCTGTTCGCCCTGGTCCTGGGCCGCCGCCTCCAGTCACTGCTGGCCCTGGTCCTGTCGATCTCCCTGGGCATCGTCCTGACCCCCCGCGTCCTCCCCGACGGCGGCTCCCTGCCCGACGGCCAGCACGTGCGGGTGATGACCGCCAACCTCCGCCTCGGCCTCGCCGACCCGGCCGCCCTGGTCCGCCTGGTCCGCGACGCCCGGGTCGACGTGCTGGCGTTGCAGGAGCTGACCCCGGCCGCGGTGTCCGCCCTCGACCGGGCGGGCATCGCCGACCTGCTCCCGAACCGCGTACTGCGCCCCAAGGCGGGCGGCGAGGGCGGCGGCATCCTGGCGAAGGTGCCGCTGCGGCAGATCGTGCTCGTGCCGGAGCGCAGCCGCTTCGAGATGCCCGCGGCGGTCCTGGACCTGTCGGGCAGCCAGGACCTGGAGGTGGTCTCGGTGCACACGGTGCCGCCGGTCGGCTCCGAGGTGGACCGCGCGCAGTGGCAGCGGGAACTGGCCGCTTTTCCCAGCCCGGACGGGCGTGCCCGGCCTCGGGTTCTGGTGGGGGACTTCAACGCCACCCTGGACCACGCGTCGTTCACCCAGCTCATCGATCGGGGGTACTCCGACGCCGCCGAGGTGACCGGGGAGGCTCTGCGCCCCACGTGGTCGCAGTGGCCGGTGGGACCGCCGGTCACCCTGGACCACGTGTTGTTCGACCGGCGGTTGGGGGCGGCTTCCGCGGCGGTCTACGACCTGCCGGGCAGTGACCACAACGTGCTGTTCACCGACCTGGTGCTGCCCCGCTAGAGAACCCGCGGGGGCTAGAGCCGGTCCTGGATGGCGGTGAGCGCTTCGAGGGCTCCCATCGGCAGGGAGACGCCGCGGTTGTGGCGGATTTCGGGCTCCCGGGGGTTGATCCGGATGAGGGCGCCGGTTGCCGCGCCCGCCAGTTCGGCGTACCTGCGGACGGTGGGAACGGCTTGACCGGCGCCGATCTCCACGACGGTGACCTTGCGGCCGCGCCGCCAGGTGTTGAGGGCGTCGAGTTGGGCTTGGCTGCGGTCCGGGACCCAGTGGGAATCGCCGAACATCAGGATGTTGGGGCGGGCGAGGCTGCCGCAGGACGGGCAGGTGGGGAGGTCGCCCACGGCACGCATGGTGTCGGGGTCGATGGTGATGTCCTGCGTGGCGGGCCAGATGTCGCTGCGGCAGGGCAGGGTGCACTGGAGGTGGTGGATCGACCCGTGCACCTCGGCGACCTCGGGGAAGCCCGCCTTCTGGAACTGGCCGTCGACGTTCGAGGTGAAGACCCGGGCGCCCCAGGAGCGGAGGATGGCGAAGCCCTCGTGCGGGACCGTGTCGCGGTAGAGGTGGGTGCGGTGGCCGTAGAAGCCCCAGGCCAGCTCCGGGTCGTCGGCGAAGTGCACCGGGTCGGCCAGTTCCTCGAAGGCCAGGCCCAGGCGCGCGTACGGGGGGTACGCGCGCCAGAAGCCCTGGTTGCCCCGGAAGTCCGGGAGGCCGGAGTCGACGCCCATGCCCGCCCCGGCGCACACCAGGACCGCGTCGGCCTCCCGGATGAGGTCGGCCGCCCGCTCGAAGCTCACTCAGCCGGGCGGGGGCTCGTGCTCTGGACGACCTCGAACTCCAGCAGCGCCGAGCCGGTGCCCACCGGCTTGGCGCGCTCGCCGGAGTGCGCCTCCTTGGCGGAGCCCTTCATCCAGGCCTGGAAGTGCTCCTCGGTCTCCCACCGGGTGTAGACGAAGTAGCGGGTCTCCCCACCGGTGGGCCGGAGGAGTTCGAACCCGAGGAAGCCGGGTTCGCCGTCCACCGCGCCCAGCCGGGCGGCGAACCGCTTCTCCAGCTCGGGGCCGGAACCGTCGGGGACCTCAATCGCGTTGATCTTCACCACTGCCATGCCCCCAGCGTACTGGCGTCCACCGCCTCCGCGCTCCACTCGTCCACAGGGGCCCGCGCCGGGGCCGGAACGCCGGAAGGCGGCCTCCCCGTGGGGAGACCGCCTTCCGGTTCAGAACGTCGGGCTCAGCCCTCGGCCGAGTCCTCGCCAGCCTCGCCGCCGCTGGGGGCGGAGAGCTCGACCGGCGGGGAGTCGGGGACCTGCGACGGCTTGGCCTCACCGCGGAAGACGAACTTCGCCTTGTCGGTGGAGCCCTCGCCGCCGTCCCAGCCCTCGACGTCGGCGATGATGATCTGGCCCGGCTGGATCTCGCCGAACAGGATCTTCTCCGAGAGCTGGTCCTCGATCTCGCGCTGGATCGTGCGGCGCAGCGGGCGGGCGCCCAGCACCGGGTCGAAACCGCGCTTGGCCAGGAGCAGCTTGGCGCGCTCGGTCAGCTCGATCGCCATGTCCTTGTTCTTGAGCTGGGTCTCGACCCGGCCGATCATCAGGTCCACCATGGTGATGATCTGCTGCTCGTTGAGCTGGTGGAAGACGATGATGTCGTCGATGCGGTTGAGGAACTCCGGGCGGAAGTGCTTCTTCAGCTCGTCGTTGACCTTGTTCTTCATCCGCTCGTAGTTCGAGCCCTGGTCGTTGCCGCTGGTGAAGCCCAGGCCCACGGCCTTGGAGATGTCCTGGGTGCCGAGGTTCGAGGTGAAGATGATCACGGTGTTCTTGAAGTCCACCGTGCGGCCCTGGCCGTCGGTCAGGCGACCGTCCTCCAGCACCTGCAGGAGGGTGTTGTAGACCTCCTGGTGCGCCTTCTCGATCTCGTCGAACAGGACCACCGAGAACGGCTTGCGGCGCACCTTCTCGGTGAGCTGGCCGCCCTCCTCGTAGCCCACGTACCCGGGAGGGGCACCGAAGAGCCGCGAGGCGGTGTAGCGGTCGTGGAACTCGCCCATGTCGATCTGGATGAGGGCGTCGTCCTCGCCGAACAGGAAGTTCGCCAGCGCCTTCGACAGCTCCGTCTTACCCACACCGGACGGGCCCGCGAAGATGAACGAGCCCGAGGGGCGCTTGGGGTCCTTGAGGCCCGCACGGGTGCGGCGGATCGCCTGGGAGACGGCCTTGACGGCGTCCTCCTGGCCGATGATCCGCTTGTGCAGCTCGTCCTCCATGCGCAGGAGGCGGGTGGTCTCCTCCTCGGTGAGCTTGAAGACGGGGATGCCGGTCCAGTTCGCCAGGACCTCGGCGATCTGCTCGTCGTCCACCTCGGCGACGACGTCGAGGTCGCCGTCCTTCCACTGCTTCTCCCGCTCGGCCTTCTGGCCCAGGAGCTGCTTCTCGTTGTCGCGCAGCTTGGCGGCGCGCTCGAAGTCCTGCGCGTCGATCGCGCTCTCCTTCTCGCGGCGCACGTCGGCGATCTTCTCGTCGAACTCGCGCAGGTCCGGCGGCGCGGTCATCCGGCGGATGCGCATCCGCGCGCCCGCCTCGTCGATCAGGTCGATCGCCTTGTCCGGCAGGTACCGGTCGTTGATGTAGCGGTCGGCCAGCGTGGCCGCGGCGACCAGGGCGGCGTCGGTGATCGTGACGCGGTGGTGCGCCTCGTACCGGTCGCGCAGGCCCTTGAGGATCTCGATGGTGTGCTCGAGCGACGGCTCGCCCACCTGGATCGGCTGGAAGCGGCGCTCCAGCGCGGGGTCCTTCTCGACGTACTTGCGGTACTCGTCGAGCGTGGTGGCGCCGATGGTCTGCAGCTCACCGCGGGCCAGCATCGGCTTGAGGATGGAGGCCGCGTCGATCGCGCCCTCGGCGGCACCGGCCCCGACGAGGGTGTGGATCTCGTCGATGAACAGGATGATGTCGCCGCGGGTCTTGATCTCCTTGAGGACCTTCTTCAGGCGCTCCTCGAAGTCACCGCGGTAGCGCGAGCCCGCGACCAGGGAACCCAGGTCGAGGGTGTAGAGCTGCTTGTCCTTGAGGGTCTCGGGCACCTCGCCCTTGACCACCATCTGCGCCAGGCCCTCGACGACGGCGGTCTTGCCGACGCCGGGCTCGCCGATGAGGACCGGGTTGTTCTTGGTGCGCCGCGACAGCACCTGCATGACCCGCTCGATCTCCTTGGTCCGGCCGATGACCGGGTCCAGCTTGCCCTCGCGGGCGGACGCGGTCAGGTTGCGGCCGAACTGGTCGAGCACCAGCGACGACGACGGGGTGCCCTCGCCGCGACCGCCGGTCTCGGTGGACTCCTTGCCGCCCTGGTAGCCGGAGAGCAACTGCAGGACCTGCTGGCGGACCCGGTTGAGGTCGGCGCCGAGCTTGACCAGCACCTGGGCGGCGACGCCCTCGCCCTCGCGGATCAGGCCGAGCAGGATGTGCTCGGTGCCGATGTAGTTGTGTCCGAGCTGCAGCGCTTCGCGCAGTGACAGCTCCAGGACCTTCTTGGCCCTCGGGGTGAAGGGGATGTGCCCGCTCGGCGCGTGCTGGCCCTGGCCGATGATCTCCTCGACCTGCTGCCGCACGCCTTCCAGCGCGATCCCCAACGACTCGAGCGCCTTGGCGGCGACACCCTCACCCTCGTGGATCAAGCCCAGGAGGATGTGCTCGGTGCCGATGTAGTTGTGGTTGAGCATCCGGGCCTCTTCTTGGGCCAGGACGACCACCCGCCTCGCGCGGTCGGTGAACCTCTCGAACATTCGCACTCCCTGACTGCTGCGCCGGCGGCCCTCATCCGCTCCGCTCGGATCGGATTCAGCACCGTGGGACCACTGTAGTAGGCCCGACGCAAGCTCTCAGTGCCACTTGCGGCCGAACCCCCGTGGCGCCGTTGCCCGGTGGTCCCTTCGTTGTGTCCAACGTGCGGTGACCGGGAGGGATTCCGCAACCGGGGCCGTGTCCGCTGAGCGCGAACACGCGCCGGCAGCACCCCTTCGGTGGGCTTCGCCACGTGGGAAAGCGCACTGCGGGCTGTTCCGGTGGCCGATCCCACGGGATGCTGGGTAAGGTAAGGCATACCTCAGTAACCGTACGGAGCAGAAGGGCCACGCCATGTGGACCAGCGGCCACGTCGCACACCGTGACGGTACCCGCCGGTGACGACCGGGTACCGGGTCCGACCCGACGCCCTGGACCGGCGCGGGCCCCTGGCCGACTCGCTGTCCAGGGTGAACCCGCGGCAGGCGCGCGTCGAGCTGCGGTACGGCCTGCCCGCGGGCGCACCGAGGTGGACCACCTGCGCGGACTTCCTCGACCTGCCCGACGGGTTCGACCGCTGGCGGTCCGGGCTGGCGGGCTGGCTGCGGGCCCAGTACGGGGATTCGCCCGATCGGACGACCGCCGGTTACGTGATGTCCTGGTACCTGACCGTCCCCGGCTACCTGGCCGGGCTGCTGTTCCACCACGAGCGGCGGGTCCCGTCGCTGCGCCCGGAGGACCTGGCGTTCCGGATGGCCGAGCCCCGGCCGCACCCGGACGCCATCGCGGTGCTGAGCCCGAAGTTCGTGTGCCTGCCCGAGGACCCGGCCGCGGGCACCCCCGAGGCCACCGTGGTGGCCGACGAGCGGGCGCTGGCCGCGGTGCTGCGCGGCCGGTTCGCCGCGCACGCGGGCCGGTTCGCCGACGTGTTCGGCCCGCAGGTCCGGTTCGGCAGGCGGATGCTCTGGGCGGCGGCGACCGACGCGCTCGACAACGCCCTGTGGCTCTCCGGCCGCTACGGCGGCGACGAGGGCGCCGGGGTGCTCGACGCGGCCCTGGTCCTCGACGACGGCCCGGCGCCGTTCACCTCGGGGTCGACGCTGCGCGCGGTGCACCCCGCCGACGGCGGCCCGGTCGAGTGGACCAGGCGCCGGGAGAGCTGCTGCTTCCACTACCTGCTCGCCGCCGGGCAGGGCACCTGCTCCACCTGTCCGCGGGTGTGCCCCAAGGGGTGAGCGGTCCGGGTGGGGCGTGAGTGACGAATGCGACTCCGCTCACCCGCCGGAATCGTCGGGGCGCACCGGCAGACAACTCCGACCGTGAATTCGCGCGGACTCGCCGAAGATCATCGGAATGCCCGAAGGGGCACCGGCGCACCGGTGCCCCTTCGGGCCTGTCCGCGTTTCGGGCTCAGGCCTGCTCGTTGTAAGCGTCGAGAACCTCCGACGGGATTCGGCCGCGATCGGAGACCTTCATCCCCTGCTTGCGCGCCCACTCGCGAATTGCCTGGTTCTGCTCGCGGTCGGCGGACGCCGTGCGCGGGGCGCGACCGACCGCCACCTTGCCCGGCAGGCGCTTGCGGCCACCGGAACGGCGCGCGCTGTCGATGAAGTCGGCGAGTGCCTCGCGCAGTTTCTCGGCGTTGTCCGAGGACAGATCGATCTGGTAGGACGCGCCGTCGAGGCCGAACTCGACCGTCTCCTCCGCGATCGACCCATCGAGGTCGTCGACGAGCGAAACAGTGACCTTCTGCGCCATATGGGCCTCCTCGGGCTGAAATGTACCGGCTCATTGAGCGACTCGGCCACCATGTGGTGAATTGCTCCCGGAAGCAGGTTAGCGCAAATCCACCGGATTGCGTTAGCGCCCGATACCCGAACGGGTCACCCGCGCGGGGGGAGCGAAAGCGGATCGACCCCCGAGGCACTCGCCATACTCGACAACGCGGAACTTGCCGAGCACCGGGGTGGAACTCGCGCGAATGCGATGCCGGTCGGTTGACACCGCCCCGGCCGACGCCGAACGCCGGTCGAACGGGACCGGCCGAACGCGGGACACCCGAGCACTCGCGCGGCGTGCCCCGTACGCCCGCACAAAGCGGGCTCACCACTGCCGAATGCGCTTCGCCGACGCGAGCGCGACCCGCCCGGAATGCGCGCCGCGGCGGTCCCGCCGGGGACGCACACCCGGGTGGTGGCAAGGTGAACTCCCCCACCGGGTACCGCCGGGGGACGAGGCTACGGTGGCGCCATGGACTCCGAGGAGTTGTTCGCCAGGCGGGCCGCCTCATTCGGCTCCGCGGCCGCCGACTACACCCGCCACCGGCCCGGCTACCCCGTCGAGGCCATCGAGTGGGCGGTCGGCGACCGCGACCGGGTGCTGGACCTCGCCGCGGGCACCGGGAAGCTGACCGAGAGCCTGCTGGAGCTGGGCCTGGAGGTCACCGCGGTCGAGCCCGACCCGGCGATGCGCGCGGAGTTCACCCGGCTGTTCCCGGACGTGCCCGCCCTCGACGGCACCGCCGAGGAGATCCCGCTGCGCGACGCCTCGGTCGAGGCCGTGGTGATCGGGCAGGCCTACCACTGGTTCGACCCGGCCCGCGCCCTCCCGGAGATCGTCCGCGTCCTGCGCCCCGGCGGCGTCCTGGCCGCCCTCTGGAACCACGACGACCTGTCGGTGCCGTGGGTGGCCGGGCTGGAGAAGCTGACCACCACCACGGTCGGGGAACTCCCCCGGCAGCCGAGGGTCGTGCCGGAGCACCCGCAGTTGAAGCCGCCGGAGCAGGTGCAGGTGCACCACTCGCAGCGGCGGACCGTGGAGTCGATGGTCGCCACCCTGCGGACGCAGAGCCACATCTCCCAGGCCCCGGAGGAGGAGCGGGAGGCGGTGCTGAACCAGGTCCGCTCCTACCTCCAGACGCACTCGGAGACTTCGGAGGGCGAGTTCGAGCGCCCCCTGATCACCACGGTGATCCGAGCCTTCCGCCGCTGACCGGAACTCCCCCGGCAATCGGAACCCCTGTGGCGATCCGCCCTTCCGCGGCGATCCCGACCCGCGCGATGCCATCCCCGGCTTTGCCGCGGATTCAGCCCCCCGAGGGATACGAGTTGTCCACAGGCAAGATCCACTTCCCCCCGCTTTCGCCTTTGCCCCGGTAGAATGGCCGCAAGGGCGCAGGTCCCCTTGGGAGGGTGGGGGCTGGGGATGGTTACGCGCGCGCGAGGAAAAGCGGCGTGTGTGCTTGGTTCGGGTTCGCCGGTGGCGGGGTTGCCGAGTGGGGGCCGCCGGGTTTTCGGGTGAGCGGGTCTGGTGGACCGGTTTCGCGGGGGAAAGCCGGAAAGGCGAGGGCCTTCGGGATGTCCGCTTGCGCGTTGCCCGCTCGGGCGAAGCCGACAACGCGGGTGTGCGATTCAGCGTTGGTTTCGTTCGTAGATGAGGCGCAGGCCCTGGAGGGTCAGGTCCGGTCGGTGGTGGGTGATGGTGGTGGTTTCGTCGATGACTATCGGGGCGAGACCACCGGTGGCGATCACCGTGATGTCGTCGGCGTGGCCGGTGTCGCGCAGTTCCCGGGTGATGCGGGTGACCAGGCCGTCTATCTGGCCCGCGTAGCCGTACATGATGCCGGATTGCAGGCATTCCACCGTGTTCTTGCCGATGACCGACCTGGGGCGGACCATCTCCACTTTGCGCAGGGCGGCGGCCCGCGACGCCAGGGCGTCGACCGAGATCTCGATGCCGGGGGTGAAGACGCCACCGAGGAATTGGCCCTTGGCGGAGATGACGTCGATGTTGGTGGAGGTGCCGAAGTCGATCACCACGCACGCGGTGCCGAAGTAGTGGTGCGCGGCGAGGGTGTTGGCGATGCGGTCGGAGCCGACCTCCTTGGGGTTGTCGACCAGCAGCGGAACCCCCGTCCTGACCCCGGGTTCGACGATGACCCTGGGCAGGGACCGGTAGTGGCGGCCCAGCATGGCGCGGACCTCGCGCAGGACCGCCGGGACCGTCGACAGGGCGGCGACACCGGTCACGCGTTCCGCGTGCTCGCCGAGGAGCCCGCGCATGGTGAGGGCGAGTTCGTCGGCGGTGATCCTGGCGTCGGTGCGCATCCGCCAGTCGCGCAGGAGGTCGTCGGCGTTGTGCAGGCCGAAGGCGATGTTGGTGTTGCCGACGTCGATCGTGAGCAGCAAGGGTCAGCTCTCGTGGGCCAGGAGGGCGTCCAGCCTGGCCGCGTCGACCGTCTCCGCGCCGCTGGTCAGCTCGGTGCCCTCGGGGACGTGGGCGGCGTCCGCGCCCAGGTGCACGACCTTGTTGTCGGCGTCGACGAAGACGACCTTCGGGGCGAAGGCCGCCGCCTCGGCGCTGTCCATCAGGCCGTAGGCGATGAGGATGACGATGTCGCCGGGGTGCACGAGGTGGGCGGCGGCGCCGTTGATGCCGATGACACCGCTGTCGCGCTCCCCCTCGATCACGTAGGTCTCCAGGCGGGCGCCGTTGGTCACGTCGACGATGGCGACCTGCTCGCCGGGCAGCAGGTCGGCCGCCTCCATGAGCACCGGGTCGACCGTCACCGAACCCACGTAGTGCAGGTCGGCCTGGGTGACCGTGGCGCGGTGGATCTTCGACTTCAGCATGGTGCGGAACATGGGCCGGTCCTTCTGGCGGGGGCTAGACGTACTGGGCGAGGTCCTGGGTGCCGAGCAGCACCGGGACGTTGTCGATCAGGCGGGTGGTGCCGAGGCGGGCCGCGACCAGCAGCCGGGCGTCGCCGCCGTCCGGGGCGGGACCCAGCTCGGGGTCCCGCAGGGCGAGGTAGTCGACCTCGAGCTCCGGGGTGCCGTCGAGCACGGCCTGGGCCGCTTCGAGGACCGCGGTCGCCCCACCCGCACCGGCGTGCCCACCCGCGGCCAGGGCCGCGGACAGGGCGACGGCCGCCGTGCGCTGGGCGTCGTCGAGGTAGGCGTTGCGGGAGGACTTGGCCAGCCCGTCGCGGTCGCGGACGGTGGGGACCCCGACGACCTGCGTCTCCATGTCCAGGTCGCGCACCATCTTCTTGATCAGGACGAGCTGCTGGTAGTCCTTCTCGCCGAACATGGCGTAGTCCGGGCGGACGATGTTGAGCAGCTTCGCCACCACCGTCAGCACCCCGGCGAAGTGCCCGGGCCGCACCGCGCCCTCCAGCTCCTCACCCAGGGGTCCGGGGTGGACGGTCACCTGGGCGCCCGGCGGGTAGAGGGCCTCGACCGGCGGGGTGAGGACCAGCTCGACCCGCTCGGCCTCGCACACCTCCAGGTCGGCCTCCAGCGGCCGCGGGTAGCGCTCGAAGTCCTCCCCCGGCCCGAACTGCAACGGGTTCACGAAGATCGAGGCGACCAGCACCGTGTTCGGGATGCGGCGGGCGCGGGCCATCAGCTCCCGGTGCCCCTCGTGCAGGGCGCCCATGGTGGGCACGAACGCGATCTTGCGGCCGGTGGCCCGCAGCGCGCGGGTGACCCTGGCGAGCTGCTGCGGGTCGTCGTGGACGTGCAGCTTCCCGGCGGTGAAGCGCGGGGCGGTCATCGTTGCTCCTGTGGTGGTTCGTGGTCGAGGGCAGCCAGGACGTCCGGCAGTTGGTCTGGGCGCAGCAGGCCCGCGGCGCCCGCCCGGTCGGCGGTGCGGGCCGCCAGTGCCCGGTAGGCGGGCAGCAGGTCGGGGGCGTGCTCGCCGAGCACGTCGACGTGCTTGGCGACGGTGCCGCTGTCACCGCGCGCCACCGGGCCGGTGAGGGCGCGGTCACCGTGGCGCAGCGCGTTGTCCAGGGCGGCCGAGAGCAGCGGGGCGATGACCCGCTCGGCCAGGCCGGGGGCGGTCACGCCCGCTCCGCGCAGCAGGTCGGCGCAGTCACCCACCAGCGCCATCAGGTGGTTGGCGCCGTGCGACAGGGCGGTGTGGTAGAGCGGCCGGGCGGCTTCGGCGATGCGCACCGGCTCGGCACCCACCTCCACCACCAGCGCCTCGGCGACGCTCCAGGCCACCTCGTCCCCGTCGGCCGCGGTGACGCCGAAGGAGCAGGTCGCCACCCGGTGCAGGTCCTCGGCGCGGCCGGTGAAGGTCATCACCGGGTGCACGGCCAACGCCAGCGCACCCGCATCGACGGCGGGTTGCAGCACACCGACACCGTTGGCACCGGAGGTGTGCGCGACGATCTGCCCCGGCCGCAGCGCACCGGCGGCGACCAGACCACGCACCATGCCGGGCAACCGGTCGTCGGGGAGAGCGAGCAACACCAGGTCGGCGGTCGCGGCCACCTCGTCCGGCGGCCGGATCGGGGTGTCGGGCAGCAGTTCCTCGGCGCGGCGCAGCGATTCCCGGGACACCGCGGCCGCGGCGGTCACGGTGTGCCCGGCCCGCCCCAGGGCGGCACCGAGCACGGCACCAACGCGCCCCGCGGACACCACACCGACCCGCAACCGCGCAGGCCTGCTCACGACGCACCACCGGAGACCGGCACAACACCGAACGACATCGCCACGGCTCCTCGACCTCGTTCCAGTCCCGCATCGGCGCGGGTACCGGACGACGGCCGCGAGAGTAGCCGCCGCCGGGCCCGGGGGTGGCACCCGGGTGACGGCCACCACGCTGTCCGCTGGACCACAACGGCCGAGCCGCACCCGGGAAGCGCCGTGCCACCGGGAGCCGCACCCGGCACGGACCCAGGCCACCAGGACCAACGGCCTGCCACCGAAGCCAGTCGGTCACCCGGAGCACCGGTGGCCCAGCAGCCGACACCCCACCCACTCACCGCAGGCCCGGTTACCAACTGCCCGATCCCCACCGGGCGCAGCAAGCGACCACCCCGCCAACCGCCTGCCCGGCTACGGGTCCACCCACCCGGGCACGCCCCGAAAAATCCCGGCGCTCTTGAAACCACGACACGCGGATCCAGACAGGCACCGAGAACATCCCGGCTCTTCAAGCAGAGACCGAAGAGCCGGGTTCACGGTCACGATGGGCAGAAGCCTGCACAGCGCGCTTCCTCGCCTGCTTGAGCACACTGATCAACTTCGTCTCGTGCGCAGGCCCGGTGGGCCCGGCAGTACCGACGGCCATGGCGTGCCACAGGAATGCCAACTCGCTGACCGAAGCCTGGTACTCCTCCACGGCGGCGGCCGCCTTCCGCCCGTTGCGCCGCCGCACCCGGGCACGCCACTCCTTGCGCCCCCGCAGGCTCGCCAGCGCCTCGACCTCCGACGGCAGGATCCACCGCGATTCCACCATGGCGGGCAGGGCGGCGGCGATCACCCGCTGCTCCCGCTTGCGGTGCCAGCCGACCAGCCACAGCACGGAACCGAACAGCGGCACCATCAGCAGGAAGTACACCCCGAGGAAGGTCGACGCGGTGCCGAGGGTGGCGGAGGCGTTCCAGGTGGCGTGCAGCAGGACCGCCGCGGCGTACCCCGCGATGGGGGCGAGGACGCGGGTGCGCGCGGAGGTGGCGCGCGCGGCCACCCCGATCCCGATGCCGATCATGCTCGTGAACAGCGGGTGGGTGAACGGTGAGAGCAGCCCGCGCAGCACGAACGCGGCGATCACCCCGGGCGAGGTGCTGTCGCCGAAGCCGTAGTCGGAGAACGCGCGGCCGAAGTAGTAGATGTTCTCGGTGAAGGCGAACCCGGCCGCGGTGAAGCCTGCGAACACGATCCCGTCGATGACCCCGTCGAACTCGGTGCGCAGGAACAGGTAGACGCCGAGGATGAACACCCCCTTGGCCGCCTCCTCGAACAGCGGCGCCGACACGATCGCGCTGAGCTTGTCCCCGTTGCCCTGCCCCAGCAGCAGGTCGCCGACGGCCTCGGCGGTGTTGTTGATCAGCAGCGCGGTGATCGTCGCCCCGCACGCCCCCCACGCGAAAGCCGACCAGAGCAGCTTCGCGGGCTCCGGCTCCCACCGGTCCACCCACAGGAACGCCGCCACCACCGGCCCCACCGGCAGCAGCGCGGCACCCACACCCACCAACTCGGCCACCAACCCGACCCTGGCCGTGCTCAACGCCAACAGCGTCAGCCCGCACCCGGCGAGCACCACCAGGGCGACGACGGGCAGCAGGACCGTCAGCCTGCGGGGCGTATGCCGGTGCAACTGCGCTTCAGACACGAATGGCGATCTTACGGAGCGAGGCGCGGGAACCCACCCAGCGGTGGACGTGGCCTGTGGACAACTCCGGTTCGGGTACGCGGTTCTGTCGGTGCTCCACGCTTGGATTGATTCGGGGGCTGCTCAAAACGACACGCGGCCGACTTGAGCTATGTGCTGGTGCGGCGACGGCAGCGGTGCGGCAGCGGTGCGGCAGCGGCAGCGGTGCGGCAGCGGCAGCGGTGCGGCAGCGGCAGCGGTGCGGCAGCGGCAGCGGTGCGGCAGCGGCAGCGGTGCGGCAGCGGCAGCGGTGCGGCAGCGGCAGCGGTGCGGCAGCGGCAGCGGTGCGGCAGCGGCAGCGGTGCGGCAGCGGCAGCGGT